>JANNBD010000479.1:0-17465 GCA_031385105.1 Chamaesiphon sp. OTE_78_metabat_374 | reverse complement strand
AAGGAAGTCACCGACTCCGCCGGACAAATCGTCCTATTTATCGACGAACACCATACAGTCGTCGGCGCAGGTGGAAATCAAGGGGCGATGGATGCCAGCAACCTGCTCAAACCAATGCTAGCGCGGGGAGAATTGCGCTGTATCGGTGCAACAACGATCGATGAGTACCGCAAGTATATTGAGAAAGATCCCGCCCTAGAGCGCAGATTTCAGCCCGTTCAGGTGAATGAACCAACGGTGGAAGATACGATCTCGATCCTGCGGGGCTTGAAAGAACGCTACGAGGTGCATCACGGGGTCAAAATTAGCGATGCCGCATTGGTTTCTGCTGCAACCCTCTCCAGCCGCTATATTGCCGACAGGTTTCTGCCAGACAAAGCGATCGATCTCGTCGATGAAGCCGCCGCCAAGCTGAAGATGGAGATTACTTCCAAACCTACCGAACTCGAATCGATCGATCGGCGGGTGATGCAACTAGAGATGGAAAATCTCTCGCTCCAAGATGAAACCCTCACTAGTGATACCCATCGCCCCACCCAAGAACGCCTCGAAAAAATCGATGCGGAAATCACCATCCTCAAAGTCAAACAGGAAGAACTCACTAATCAGTGGCAAGGTGAAAAGCAACTGCTCGATGGCATTAAAAGCCTGCGCGAACAGGAAGAACAGCTCAAAGTCCAAAGCGAACAAGCCGAACGCGCAGGCGAAATCGCCACAGTCGGACGACTCCAATATGGCGAAATCCCCAAACTCCAAAAAGAGCGCAGCGTCATGGAAACAGCACTCGCCGCCGTCCAAGTCCAAGGCTCCACCCTCCTGCGCGAACAAGTCTCCGAAAACGACATCGCCGAAATCGTCGCCAAATGGACAGGCATCCCAGTCAATCGCCTGCTAGCTTCTGAACGCCAGAAACTGCTCCAACTCGAATCCCATCTCCATAACCGAGTGATCGGTCAGCATGAGGCGGTAAGCGCAGTCTCAGCCGCAATTCGTCGCGCCCGTGCGGGGATGCAGGATCCCAACCGCCCGATCGGATCGTTCCTATTTATGGGGCCAACAGGTGTTGGTAAAACCGAGCTAGCTCGCGCTCTCGCTGAATTTCTATTCGACAGCGATGAAGCGATGGTGCGGCTGGATATGTCCGAATATATGGAGAAACACGCAGTTTCCCGCCTGATTGGTGCCCCACCTGGATATGTGGGACATGAAGATGGTGGACAACTAACCGAAGCCGTCCGTCGTCATCCTTATTCGGTGGTGCTATTTGATGAGATCGAAAAAGCTCATCCTGATGTTTTTAATATCTTATTACAGGTATTAGATGACGGTAGAATCACTGATTCCAAAGGCAAAACCGTCAGCTTTTGCAATACGGTGATCGTGATGACTAGCAATATTGCTAGCGATCAGATTATCAATACGTTATTAAATCCTGATCGCGACAATACTCAAACCAACGATCTACGGGAGCAAGTTACTAATACCTTGCGCCTACATTTCCGCCCCGAATTTATCAATCGAATTGACGAATTGACGATCTTTGAACCACTCAAGAAAACTGAATTGCGTCAAATTGTGACAATCCAAATTCACCAAATCGAGCGGATGTTAGCCGACCAAAAAATCAAGATTCAACTCACATCTGCGGCTCAGGATTATCTCGCCGATGTTGGTTACGATCCGATCTATGGTGCCCGACCACTCAAACGCGCCATTCAAAGAGAGTTGCAAAATCCGATCGCCACCAAAATTCTCGAAACTGCTTTTGGGGAAGGTGATACGATTTTCGTTGATTGTGTCGATCGAATATTAACCTTTGACACCAAACCTCTCAAGGTCAAGAAAAACACATCCGCAATCATCCCTGAGGTGGTTTTATCAACAGTTACAGTTGATAGTTAACGACTGTTTCTATTCATCAGGATGCTTTCGATCGAGCTTACGATTAATTTCTTTGATATCATCCTATAGATCGTCTAGACTATCGTAGAGTACGCTAGTCCGTTCTTGATGCTCTCGATGGCGAGTCGAGATTATCTAATCTCGACTCGCGAATAGTCCGCCGCAATTCCTTAATTGCCTTGCGTTCGCTGTCAATGCTAGTGCTATTCGCTGAGATGGCTTTAGCATTAGATTCAATTAGTTTTCTGGTGGTCGATAATTCTTGCTCGAACCTGTCATGAAATGTTGCCTGCGCCTTGATTTGGACACTAATTTCTTTAATCTGTTGCGTGAGATCGGCTGTGTTAATAATTTGTTGCTCCATCAATCGCTCTAATCGATTCTCCGTTGGAGACGCTATGCGAACGAGCCGATCTGAAGATTCATTATTTTGTGTCATAGCAATTAAAATATACTCTTTTTTGTTCAATTACGGACTGTAGACTCTGTTGCTGTCTGATGAGTCTCATTAACAGGCGCAATCCTCATAGCTTGATTATGCCTGAATCAAATCAGTGATAGTTTCGGCAATTTTATGCTGAGTAGTTAAACTCAACGATCCAAGTTCGCGGCGAATCATTGACTGGCGGAGGGTGATGAGATGATCTAAGCGGATTGTTGATGGTTGCCTAAGTCCGCTAATATTGAAATCTGGATAGGTAAAATCGATAACTAAGTCTGTATTTAAAAGTATTGTAGGAATTCGACTGGTAATTAGCGAGAAAATAACGTGATTGTAATCACCGACCGCATTAGTAAGACAATAAGCGGGTCTAACTTTGAGATCGGAAAGATCATCAAAGGGAAACTGAACTAGGACTATTTTACCCTTCATAACTTACAGCGATGCCATCTTCAAGAGTATAAATATCTTCTTCGGGATCGTGAAGAAAAGCAAAGCTCGAATTATTGGCTGCTATTTTGTTCCATTGTGCTTGAGTAATATCGGATGATTCTGGTGATTCTGGAAACAAGATCACGATCTGGACTCGACCAGGTTGATTTTGGGGTAATGGCTCATCGAGCAATAATTCTCCATTTGCACTGATAGTGCCACCACATGCGATCGATTTCATAGCATGAATTTTAATAAACTCTAGTATCCATCTTAGTCTAAAACTTTGACTGCGTAAGGCTTGAAAATCCCCGACTTTTTTGAAAGTCGGGGATCTTACTTGTACATCTAATGATGATGGTTAGCTTCGGCAAAAACCATTTTCGCTTCTTTGTAAGGATTGAGATAAACGGATTAACCAATTCCCTCAATTACGGGATGGAAGTAGAAAGCAAAGCCCAAGACAACATAAGCCGCAAGTAATAGACTGCCTTCGAGCCAATTTGACCTACCATCAGAACTAATTGAATTGGCAATCAAGACTGATACAGCCACCGCTACCAGTTCAAATGGATTGAAATTCAAGTCCATTGGTTTGCCCATAATATAGCCAGCTAATACCAGGACTGGCGCAACAAATAGAGCGATTTGCAAACTCGAACCCAACGCCACAGATACGGATAAATCCATCTTATCCTTCATCGCAACTGTAACGGCGGTAGCATGTTCAGCAGCATTCCCAACGATCGGTACTAGGATTACCCCTGTGAATAAGGCGGTTAAACCCAATTCTTTGGTGGCAACTTCGAGGGTAGAAACCAGAAATTCTGATTCAACGGCAACTAATAAAGTACAGCCAAGTAATACCGAAATCCACAGCGGTAAATTAACTTTACCGTGATCATCATCGTTCGCTAGATTGGCTTCGGCCAATTCTTCTGGATTCATCGCAGCTAAACCATCCTCCTCATACAGATAAGTATGAGTTTTCATCGAAAAGATCAGCGTCAAACCGTACACCCCGATTAAAACGATCGATACGGCGATCGATAATTTCTGAATCGCATCATTGTCGATGCCAGTAGAAGTATAGTCCACGGCGGTGGGCAATAGTAGCGCAATTACTGCTAGATTCAAACTAGAAGCACTGACCCTAGCCACGATCGGTTGAAATGTCTGCTCTTTAAACTTTAGACCACCGAGCAACATCGAAAAACCCATTACCAGCAACAAGTTTCCAATAATTGAACCTGTAATACTCGCTTTGACCACATCAACCAATCCGGCATTGAGCGCGACTAAGGCAATAATCAACTCTGTCGCATTGCCAAAAGTAGCATTCAGCAAGCCACCCAGAGCAGGCCCCATCACTACGGCGATTTCTTCGGTTGCTGTCCCCATCCAGGCGGCTAGGGGGACAATTGCTAGAGCTGAAGTAACAAATACAATTTGGTCGCTCCAACCGAGAAAGTGTCCCGCGATCGAAACTGGTACAAATAGCAGTAAAACAGAGAGAACATTCTTGAGGTTTAACATAGATGCTTGTATCGATACACTGTTTCCTTAGAGTACCCGATTCCTCGAAACGAACTACGATTCAGGCGTTTGGCTAAAGACGAGGCAATCGAGTTTAATTTGACTCAAGCAGATTGGTAAAACGCCACCAACGCTGATAACTTATCCCAAGCAACGCCGCTACTCATCACTGTTTGCGCGATCTCCATCCCTTCCCGATGCGCTCCTACGGGGACAATTCCCGCCACCTGCAACGCCAAGCTTGTATTCAGTGCCACCACATCCTGCTGAATTGAACTACCCTTGCCCTGCAAAATTGCGGTCAGAATTGCGGCGTTTTCAGTCACACCGCCACCTCTGAGTGCGGTAATTGGTGCAGGTGTGAGTCCGAGTTCGATCGGATCGAGGCTGGTAAGCTGGACTTGGCCATTGGTCAAAATTGCTAAGTCGGTCAGATCGCCCAAACCCGCCTCATCTAGACGTTCTCGGCCGTGAACAACGATCGCCTGCTGAGTTCCCAAAATACCTGCGGCGGTGGCAATCGTCTCCAATAAATGCGGCGAACCGCTACCAATCACCTGTCCCGTAGGTCGAAGGGGATTAATTAGAGGGCCAAGCAGATTAAACACTGTCCGAATTTTCAACTCCTGGCGCAATGGTGCCACCGCCTTCATCGCGGGATGCCATCCTGGTGCAAACAGGAACGTGATTCCCACTTCATCCAGAGCCGCTTGGACTAGATCGAGTGGAGCTGTCAGCTTCACCCCCAGAGCCTCTAATACGTCCGCAGAGCCGACTGGACTCGATGCCGATCTACTGCCATGTTTCGCGACTTTTACCCCTGCTGCTGCGGCAACAAATGCGGCTGCGGTGGAGATATTGAAGGTCGAAGCACCGTCACCACCTGTCCCACAGGTGTCAATTACTGGCACAGCGTGATGAATCATCGGAGCCTGCAATAATTGCGCCATCCCAGCCAATTCGATCGCGGTAATTTTTTTTGCTTCCAGTGCGACTAAGATCGCTCCAGACAGCACAGGGGCGATCTCTCCTTTCAACCAGCCCTGCATCAGCGTGGTGGCTTGCTGTTGGCTCAGGGATTGCTTGTCTAGCAGTTGTTGGAGTAGCTGCGACCAATTGGTAAATTCAGTAGGGATGGCAGATGTGCTCATAGGTTTGGGCATAGTACTAGCAATTAGATTATCCTTCACTAGGTGCTTAAATGCGATCTAGACATTTATCGAGGAGTGTCAAAGATTCCAAATCTTTGATCGAGAATACAGCAGAGCCAGTTATAATTGCTGTACATGACATACAGGTAAGATAAAATGCTGACAGTCAGATTAGATCCGGAAACGGAACAGAAATTAGCTGATATCATTGCCCATGAAAGAGATGTTAACCGCAGCTCATTAGTTAAACGTTTAATTGTGGAACGGTGGTTGACACTCAATCTCGACACGACTTTTGTCGAAAGACGAGGTGGGCATCCTCAACATCTTTTACAGGATGCACCCCCCGATTTGTCAGAACGTTCTACCCGCAAACAAGCTATTTCCGATCATCTCAAGCAGCGGAACTCATGATTTATCCACCGCTAATCCTGATCGATAGTGGGATCTTAACGGCTTATTATAGTGCTACGGATAATTATCATCTTCAAGTTTGTCGCTTTTTGGAATGCTGTACCAGTCGGCTCATTACAACTCATAGCTGTATAACTGAAGTTATGTGGTTACTCAGTTCTAACTGGCGCACTCAAAATGAATTTTTGTTAGATACTGCCAAGGAGCTTTACGAGTGTGTGCCGCTATTACCACAAGATTTTACGCGGATTGCCGAACTAAATGCTCAATATGCAGATTTGCCAGGAGATTTTGCAGATTTGAGTTTAATCGCTATTTCTGAACGGTTAAATATTGCGGCGATTGCAACTCTAGATGGTGATTTTGATATTTATCGACGTTATCGCAAACAACCATTTGAGCGGATATTTATCCCACAATCATAACTTCCAAACTGTTCATCCACCCCACACTAGACACATCCATGACATCCCCCTTCACTACTGCCCAAATCGCCGCTCAAGGTATCAAACCTAACGAATATGAGGACATTGTTCAAAGACTCGGCAGACACCCCAACAAAGCTGAACTCGGCATGTTTGGGGTGATGTGGTCAGAACACTGTTGCTACAAGAATTCTCGGCCGCTCCTGAGCCAATTTCCGACGACGGGAAAACGAGTCCTGGTTGGCCCAGGTGAGAATGCTGGGGTCATCGATTTGGGTGATGGACTCCAACTTGCATTTAAAATCGAATCTCACAATCACCCCTCGGCTGTCGAACCATTTCAGGGTGCAGCGACGGGTGTGGGGGGGATTCTGCGGGACATTTTTACAATGGGGGCGCGGCCGATTGCAATTCTCAATTCGCTCCGGTTTGGCGATCTCAAGGATGCTAAAACGCGGCGGTTATTTACAGGTGTGGTGGCGGGAATTTCCCATTACGGGAACTGTTTATTGGGTGCTGAAACCTTTATTTGGAAGGATATACAGGGGATTCACTTTGATACGATCGGAAATTTTGTCACGACCCATTTACCTGCTGGTACGGATACTTTAGAACTCGCACCTGGGATTGAAACACTATCAGTAGATCCCAATACCAATCACAGTAATTGGCAGCCAGTCAGCCGGATTTTTAAGCGTCAAACAGATACGCTGGTCAACATTCGGACTTCGCTGGGGCGCACGCTGACAGTCACGCCAGATCATCCGATGTTGAGGATTGAGGCTGAAAATAAAGTACGGATTCGTTACGCCCAAACCCTGCGCGTGGGTGACGATCTGCCAATTCTTCAGCAGCTACCAGAGAATCAGAGACAAGTTCAAACACTCGATTTGATTGATGCAATTGATGTCAATCTTCATGCTGACAAGGATATCTGTATCGCCCTCCCAGCATCATGGCAACCCACTGATCTGATTCGCACCACTCTAGAATTATTTGAACCATCGATTCAAAAACGCAACCACTACCTCAACACGAAGACGCTGCCACTCGATCGATTCCTCAGTCTCGAACAACTTTTGGGACTAGAACAAGTCCTCAATTTCTCTCGTGCTGATCTCAAAATTGGGCAGCATGGCAAGGATGATTGGATTCCGGCTCTGATTCAACCAAATGCAGATTTTGCCCGTCTCCTGGGCTATTTTATCGCGGCGGGGAATGTCTCGCCGTCGGGCAATATTTATCGAATTTTCTTTAACTTTACCCACACCGAAACCGCTGCGGCTACAGATGCGATCGAAATTCTCCAGAGTTTAGGGATTCCGGCTAACCCGCAACAGCGCACTTCGGGGATGGCGGTTTGTGTCTCTTCCTGGTTGCTTGGCTACCTATTTACCCAGGTATGGCAGTGTGGCAACGAATCCACCCACAAACGCATCCCTGATTTTGTCTGGGGTTGGAGTGCCGAACTTCAGCAAGAATTGCTCAAGAGCCTAATTCGGAATAATCCAACTATTCCCAATCCCACTGGTGGTGCGGCTCAGGACAAGATTTTCTGCTCTACTTCCAGTCGTCAGTTATTCGATCAAATCTTGCTGTTGATCCAGAATCAAGGCATCAATCCTCAGGTTCACCATCGCCCCGCATCCGTCGGACAGATTAAAGGACGTGAATTTCACTACGCCGCATTATGGCAGCTTGAAGTGCGCCGCGACTGGTGTAGAAATCTAGCATCAAACCAAAATCAGACCAACCGTCTCGAAGTTGGCGGCGGTTCTGCTACCCTCACTGCCAGCACAACCAGCGTTAACACGATGGGAACGGTGAAAATTCAAAATATTTCCACCCACAATGTCGAAACTTGCGATGTTTACGATGTCGAAGTCGATGGTACTCACCTATTTGTCACCAGCGGTGGGATTATCACCCACAATTGCGTCGGCGTTCCCACTGTCGGCGGCGAAGTTTATTTCGATCCCGCCTACTCTGGCAATCCCCTGGTAAATGCGATGGCATTGGGCTTGATGGAAACCGATACCATCGTCAAATCCGGCGCGTCGGGGATTGGTAATCCCGTCCTCTACGTCGGCTCAACCACCGGACGTGACGGCATGGGTGGAGCCAGTTTCGCTAGTGCCGAATTGACTGCCGAATCGATCGATAATCGCCCCGCTGTCCAAGTTGGCGATCCCTTCCTGGAGAAATCCCTAATCGAAGCCTGTCTCGAAGCTTTCAAAACGGGCGCAGTCGTTGCCGCTCAAGATATGGGAGCAGCAGGCATCACCTGTTCCTGCGCTGAAATGTCCGCAAAAGGTGGTGTCGGCGTAGAATTTGACCTCGATCTCGTCCCCGCCCGCGAACCTGGGATGGTGCCTTACGAATACCTCCTCTCCGAGTCCCAAGAACGGATGCTATTCGTCGCCCACAAAGGACGCGAACAGGAACTAATCGACATCTTCGAGCGGTGGGGACTCCACGCCGTCGTCGCTGGTAAAGTAATCGAGGAGCCAATCGTGCGAATTCTATGGCAAGGATCGATCGCCGCCGAAGTCCCCGCTACTGCCCTGGCAGATAACACCCCGATTTATAAGCGGGAAGTGATGGCAGAGGCTCCAGCATACGCCCAAACAGCCTGGGCATGGACTCCAGACCAATTACCCCCAGCCACCGCCCAAGGCATCGAAATTCAGGGCAAATCCCACAGTTGGAACGATGTGCTGTTGACCCTGCTGGATACGCCCTCGATCGCCTCCAAACGCTGGGTTTACCGTCAATACGACCACCAAGTCCAAAATAACACCGTCATGCTCCCAGGTGGTGGTGATGCCGCAGTGATCCGCATTCGCCCATTAGAGCCGATCCAAGGTCGCCAATCGGCAATTAATAACCCCAACCTCGGCGTAGCCGCTACCGTAGATTGCAACCCCCGTTACGTCTACCTCAACCCCTACGAAGGCGCGAAAATGGTCGTCGCCGAAGCTGCCCGCAATCTGAGCTGTGTCGGAGCCGAACCCGTTGCAGTAACTGACAATCTCAACTTCGGCAGCCCCGAAAAACCGATCGGCTATTGGCAACTCGCCAATGCTTGCAAGGGTTTATCCGAAGCGTGCAGCGCATTCGATACCCCCGTCACAGGCGGGAATGTCTCCCTCTATAACGAAACCTTCGATCCCGCCGGAAATCCCGTCCCGATTTATCCCACCCCAGTCGTCGGAATGATCGGCATCGTCGATGATATCACCAAAATCTGTGGTCAAGGTTGGCAAAATACAGGCGATCAAATTTACCTCTTGGGTGTACCGACAACCCCAGGGTACCCACAAGGGGCACCCCTACAGGTTACTCTAGGCGCATCGGAATATCTGGCGATGCTGCACCAAACGATCGCGGGACAACCTCCATCGGTAAATTTTGACCTCGAACTTAAAGTTCAAGCCGCCTGTCGTTACGGGATTCGTCAAGGCTGGATTAACTCCGCCCACGATTCCGCCGAGGGTGGTTTAGCCGTCGCGTTGGCTGAATGTTGTATCTCTGGTAATAAAGGTGCCGCAATTAGTATCGGTGCTATCGATCATCGTTGGGATACGGTGTTATTTGGTGAAGGTGGCGCGAGAATTATCGTCTCGATCGATCCAACTCATCAAGCTGAATTTGAGGCTTATTTAAACGCAAATGTTACCGATGCTTGGCAATATTTAGGTAATGTTGGTAATGCTGACGACCATTTTCAAGTAATTGCTGAAACCGGATTAATCGATCTAGATATCGCCGCAATTACTGAAACTTGGGCAACTGCGATCGAACGTCGTTTGGATCTATAAATCAGCTAGATCGCCAACTTTTTCAAAAAGTCGGCGATCTTTCCACTCTAGTTAAATATTCTAAGAGAGATACTCCCTCTAATATCTATCAGACAAAAGCTCTTGAAGATCAATAGATATTTACTATAAAATGACTTCTGAGGATATTCAATCATTACTAATCAGTAATATGCAAAAATTATTAGCCTCAACGATTGCCATTAGCGTCACTCTGGGAACACCACTCATCGCTTTAGCAGATACTTATGATGACTTCATGAAAACTCAAATTAATGAGTTTGAAAGTGTGGGTTCTGATAAATGTAAAGAGCAGACCAGAACAGTGATGGAAAGTGGCTACAAAATTAGGTACGATCTTTGTCTATTGCAAGGGAAGCCGATCTTTCTCCGTGCTAGTAATGAAGATAGTCCATTCAGTGTCAGCAACTATAAAAATGGTAAATTAGTCCAACTCTCGATGTGGGAAGGAACTGGTGGCGTTGGGTTTAGGAATGGTAAGCCAGTCGTAGAATGGAGTTCGGGAGAGTTTAGCAAGCGCGGTGTAAATTGGAAGTTGACTGCTGAAGAAAAGTCTAAATACATGAAAGTTGCGAATCAGGAAAGACGAATTTTACTTAAATTTGGTATTCGCTAAAGGTCATTCTCGCGATTGGAGCTAATTCAACTTTTGCTCTAACTTTCGATCAAATTATACGGATATAATGCAGCTTGAGCATCGGGATAGAGCAGAAATTCATACATCAGAGCGAACAGTTCTCCAATCTACACAATCACTTTTAGTTGTTAATTGACTTTTTTTAACCCGTTCTAGCAATCCAGGAATTGCTAAAAGTTCTTGAGTTGCGGCTTCACACTCCGCATCTGCTAAATAGGCTGCAAAATCAGCTAATACTTTTAATCGCTCTGGCGATAGTTGCTGGAGTAAATCACCAAGCTTATGCTGTAACTCCGCCACTGTAACTATATCTACAGAAGATCTATCGTCTATTAGTGAATTATCGATCATATTCATAATTTACCTCGTAATCATTACTACTTTATCTCAAACTATCTAGACTTGCTATTGTTCTGAATTACAGTTGTTAAATATTGAATTAAAGTCAGCGGATCCACACCCAGATCACCGCGCTCATTAGCTGCCAAAATCCCTGCTCGACTGTGCCACCAAGCCGCAGTTGCAACGATTTTAGAAATAGCCAGATCTTCCCGACTATTCGTCGCAATTAGTCCACCAATTAACCCCGTCAATATATCCCCACTGCCGCCTCTAGCCAAGGCTGGCGTACTCTCAGGAATCACGATCGAATTGCCATCAGCTCCAGCAATTATAGTCCTCGCGCCTTTGAGTAGCACAATTGCATGACTAGATTGAGCTGCGGCAATTGTAGCGGTGAGTTTATTAGCTGTTGGTATTTTGAGAAATAGCCGTTTGAATTCACCGAGGTGGGGCGTTAAAATCGTCGGGTGTTCACGCTTAGATATAGTGGTTTCGATGCCCAGTTTGGCGATGATATTTAGGGCATCAGCATCGATAATAATTGGACAATTTGCTGCTAGAATTTGCTTAACTATCTTCGATGGTCGATCGGTTAAACCACAGCCACAGGCAATCGCTTGATACTTACTAAAATCTAGTTCAGGTAATGATTTAATCGTCCCTGCTTCGGTTTCGGGACAGCCGATAATTAAGGCTTCGGGTAAGTAGTTTAATAATAGTGGTTTGAGTGACTTTGGTACCGCGATCGATAGCATTCCCACTCCCGTCGATCTCGCACCCAAACCAGCAAGGATTGCCGCGCCTGCATACTGCTCGGAACCGACTATTAGTAACAAGTGACCCTGTTGATATTTATGGGTGGTTGCCGCTCGATTTACAGGCAAATTGGCAACTGCTCTGCTAGTTGTCATCCGACTGATTGTCGGCTTTTCTTCCAGTACAGTCTGGATATCTGTCAATAGCAGATCGAAATCAATTAGCTCAGTTTTGCCTAAATACTCGATCGCACATTCTTGCACAAAAGCTAATTTCCATAGTCCCAAGCAGAGCGTATGCGCGGCTTTAATTGCAATTCCTAATACAGCTCCGGTATCAGCATGAATACCAGAAGGAAGATCGATACTGACTACGGGGATTTTGGATAGATTAATCAGCTCGATCGATTCAAATAGACTACCAGTAATTTCGCGATTCAAACCAAATCCAAATAGCCCATCGATAATTACATTGCAATTGCCCAAACCTTCAACATTTTCAACAATATTTATGCCTAGATTTGAGATATAACCATAGTGCTGATTAGTCAATTCCCGCAGCTCTTCTGATGGTACATAAATAGCTACGTGATAACCCTGAAAATACAGCTCACGAGCAACGACGAGAGCATCGCCGCCATTATGCCCCATCCCAACTAGGATTCCAACTCGTGGCGATGATAATTTCGGATACAAAACTTGAAATCGCCGTGCAATCAATCCGCCAACTTTTTCCATCAGTGAAGCAATAGGCATTCCCGCAGCAAATACCATATTTTCGATCTGCTGCATCTGTTCGGTAGATACTAGCAATCGATCTAGCTGTTGGGAACGACTGGGCATTATTTTTGGGGTTAATTGCTGAATAGATCTTAAAATCTTATTCTACCGCTGGTCAACAGTTGATAGCCGCTGAAGAAGGCTGCCATCGATACTAGAAATGTCCATAGAGTAGTAGGCTGTAAAATTACACCACCACTGAGAAAAATAGAGACAATTCCGACACCGATCAAAATCCAGCCAAAGCTGCCCATTTCCCTGCGCCAAACTGTAAGTGCGGCAACTCCAGCCAGTAATGCTAAAACGGAAACTGTTGCTGCTGTTCTGTGCCACCAGCTATAGTACTGGCTTGTGAACACAATATTTTGACCCAAAAAGTAAATGCTGGCAATAATTAGTGCCAAGCCGAATATTTTAGACATCATAAATTTTACTGTTTAGATAGTTAAGTGATTAATATTTGTGGTGACTAAAGATTAGGATACTTTTTCTCTTTTTAGACTAGTTAATAGATCCTGAAGCCTGTCGATCTGTTGAGGCTCTGAGCCGTATCGCCAATCAGTATAGGCTTGAGAGATTTCGGTGACTAATAGGCTGGTTGTAGCCGATCGATTATCTCTCACTGTTTGAGCATATTCTAAGGGTGTTTGAGCCGGATGTTTCGATACACCTTGCTCTCTGAGTTGCACCAACATTTGCTGATAAATTCGATCGACAGGAGCTAGTTTTTTTAGCCATTGGCGGTGTCGCCACTTGCGCCATTGTTGCCAGCCTAACCAACCACAAAAAGCGATCGAGATGGCAATGGCACTGCCGATAAATATACCCAGCCAACCTTGACTAAACAGTCCGAAAAATACGGCAATTCCGACTACGAGCCAGCCAAGTGTTAATGACCAAATTTGGGCTAACCAGGCTGTCACGGGTGATGGTAGCCAACTAGCCACCCAGTTCCAGATTTGTTGGACTGTACTAAAAGTTTGGTCTTCATCCACACCTGGGGGGGTCAGGGGATGCCCTGGAATCGGATCGAAGGCAAACCAACCATAGTCGGGGAAATAGACTTCTGTGAGGGCATGTGCGTCGGTATTGGAGACTTCGTAGAAGCCAGTAAAAGGGTTGAATCTACCAGCATCGAAACCAACGGCTAATCTGGCAGGAATCCCAATCGAGCGGAGCATCATCGTGTAAGTGGTTGCAAAATGATCGGCGTAGCCGCCAGCTTCGCAGCTAGTCGATTTGCCTTCGCAGCGAAATAGAAACCAGCTTGCCAAATCGCCACCTGTGGGAACTCGAACGAGTGCCAAAGGATCTTGAGGGATGCGATAATGCTGTTTGAGGTACTGGGCTAAGTAGAGGGCTTTGCCGTAGTTAGAAGTCAGAGCTGGACTATCTTTGCTGACTTGTTGCTTGACTGAGTTATCGACTAAATTTTGAGTGTATTGCTGCAATTTGGACTTGATCTGGTCGGGAATTTGGAGGTAATAGTCGGAAATTTCCGGCAGATATTTGGTACTGGCTTTGTCGAGTAATGTCTGGTTGCGATAGGGGACTTGAGATACCACGGTGTAGGTCAAACCCTGCTGCAAGCCGACTGGAGATCGCAGACTGCCTTCTAGATCTACGGCAATTTCCGTAGTCGGAAAGTAGATGTCATTGGCTACTGACATGCCTGGAATAATGTTTGGGAGTTCTTCAAGAGCCGTGTAGCTTTGAATCACCTGCTTAGTCAGATTTTTGGTCGTTGGATGACCAATGGTAAATTTGTAACTCCAGTCAGATCGAAAAACTTTCTTGGTTTTATCGTTACGGGAAATTTCCCAGCCTTGTCCAGTATATCGATCGAATGCCAATGCCCGCCAAAATCCTGGAGCCTGAGATCGCACGCGCATTACCAGCTTTGGCTTCATCACCCCGCGTAGATTTTGATTGATCTGGGAGTTAAATCCATAATAAAAGTTATCGTCTAATTTACCCTCGTCTTGATCTTCGCCACCTTTGCCGTCAATTTGAGGTGCAGCTTTACCACCGCCAGCTTTACCCTTACGCTGGTAACCTGGATTGGTGATTCCTTTGCCATCAAATTTTTTCTGCTCGTACTTAATTGGTGCGCTGACGGGGAGCGAACCCTGATAGCCTGGAAACCTTGGCATGATTGCAAACACAACCAAACCAATCGTGAGCACCACGCCCAACAATTGGCTCAAGCGTTGCCAGGGAATCCCAATCTTGGTAATCTGAGTGGGATTGTTAATCGCTAGTGGTGCTAGATTGAGCCGCGATCGATAATCCAGAAACAATACCGGAATTGCGATCGTCAGAAATAATAATAGTAGAATTGCAAAAGTCAGAGTTTGGCTCAACGTCCCAGCTACTGCAATCAGAATTAATCCGATCGTCATTGAATAGCCCAAATCCTTGCGACGCGGTAGATCGAAGGTATGAATCACCTGCATCTGCACCAGTAGTTCTGCCAAGACTAGCCGCGTATCATTGATACTCCCAATCAGGTTCACTGCAAAGTAGCCCAATGCTCCCAGCATCGCCAACGCTAGTCCAAACTTAGTCCCAATATTTCGCCCGTGGCGATGATACCAGCTCCACGTCGAGCCAATGATACTCAGGGGAATCGCCCACAAACTCAACTGGGTTTCCGCTGCGATGTCAGTCGCGAGAATTCCCACCACCACCATCGACTGCACCAAGATCCGCAGCAGTAGCGATTCCTCCGATGCAGTTTTAGGCATCATCGCCATCTGTTGCTGAATTTTAGCGAGAATCGAACTTTTAGAAGCCGCTGAAGAGCTGGACATATATTAAGCTAAATGGCAATTGTCTCTAGCTACTAATCATTTTGCTCTGTTGGCGCAACTACCCCAACGGATTCAAATGACGTAGTTGAGATCCGAATATGTTTAGGATGCCCAGATTCAGCCTCACTTGCTGCATATTCATCAACTTCTGTTTCCCACGGGAATAGCGGCGGATGTTGCTCAATTTCAGCATTGAGCTGTTTTTGAATTAATAACGGTAATCGATCTTCCACTTTTGGCACTCACTCGCAAATTTATTTAGGTCTAGGTAATGCACTGTAGCTGGTTCGTTGCTCTGCTTACTTTGAATATACACCACGCCTATCTCCAAATCAGGACAGTCCGATCCCACAACTAGTGCTAAATTCGTCCTGTTTAAGCTAGTCTGAAGGTGTTATTCACATCTTGCATTAAAACAAAGTTACTAGTGCTTTAGTGAATAGTGGATAGCGATTCGCGTAACTCCTAACGGAGAGGCTATTGCAGGGCAAACGCTCCGCTACCGCCAACGTCGGGTTCCCCGTAAGCGCAGAGCGCAGGCTGTGCCTAACGGCAGGCTATCGCCAACGCCAACGCGTAGCGTCTCCCCTGGAGACGGTTTAGCGAATCAAGACAGTGGATAGTGAATTGCAAATGTCTATTTTTTGGGTGGGAAGGGAGTAAGCGTGAGTTTTGAGGTTGTTCTTGATACTGGTGCAAGATGTGAGTAATTCTCTAGCTGATTAATTTAAGATTAAGCTAGAAGTGTGATGCTGTTGTCCCTCATTTTACAGAACTTCAGACTGTGCTCGAAACATTATATTTTGAGCATTGTTAAAATATTGATAAGTCTATCCCTCACGGTTATCTGATTATGTTTGGTAATTTTCAACGAAGTGAATTGCGGATTGAAGTTTCGGCTAATGGGAGTACAATTCGCGATCGATTATTATCGCCGCCAGCACTAACCAAGTGGCTTTTTCCCCAACAGATGAGCTTTGCTAGTCAGGATTTACTCGCGATTGATACCAAATTTAAGACTAGTTTCGGCCCGATCGCTGTAAATTGTCAAGTCGATCGAGTCAGTCCCCAATCCTTACGACTCATCCTCAGTCAAGGTGTTGATGGTTATCACGAATGGTACTGGGGTGAAGGCTGGGTGCAATCGCGGCTCGAAGGGATCTCGTTAATTCCGCTCAATCTCTATCAGACAGCAACGTTGTTTCGCTTGCAGCAGTCTTTGAAATTGGTGAATGGTGGATAGTGAATAGTGAATAGTGGAGGGATGCACCATACAGTCATCTCTTCAACTCCCAACTCCCAACTCCCAACTAAAAAAGCAGCAACTCTCGTGAATCGAAAGTTGCTGCTTTTTTACAAGTTATGAATTACTAACCGTTGTTTTGGCGAATCCAGAGTGGGGCGGAACGAGCCAACATCAACCAACTAGCATCCGCTGTTACATAACCAATTTCGGCTAAATAACGATGTTCGCTAGTTGCGATGGGTATCTCCAGATCCCAATCAGAATCATTACACTCAAACTCCTGGAAAGTAGTTGGTAAATCGATATTAGAACCACTATTAGTGACATCGTAAAGTCGGACTACCAATTTCTGCCCGCCTTGCTCGCGCAATTGGCGTTTCAACCGCACGGGGATTTCCCAGTGGGCGTAAGCTTGAGTCGGACTGGGCGAAACGAGGGTAATTTGACCCTCAGTGTACAAAGTACCAGCGACCTCATCGCGACGGCTAGCTGGAGCGTCTTTCCCCTGGAGGAAAGACTGGACTGCTTGTCCAGCTCCTACTGTTGCTGCCGCACCACCAGCCAAAGCTGCACCACCAAGACCTTTACCATCTGCTAGTAAATCGGATGCTTTGTCTTTGAGACTGGATAGGAAGTCACTGGCTTCAGGCTTTGGGATATCGCTGCTGATATCCCCAGTTTCTTCACCAAGTTGATCTGACAAACCCGCAAACGGATCTTCATCAAACCCATCAATGCCGATTGCGTCTAG
>JANNBD010000368.1:0-5655 GCA_031385105.1 Chamaesiphon sp. OTE_78_metabat_374 | reverse complement strand
CGGTATCGATTTAGGCGTAGTTACAATTTGGCTACATGAATCGGTAGACTCAAATTTTCGCTTTATCACATTAATCCCAGATTAGGAGGTTTAGAAATGAAGCTCGATCTATTTCAAGAGGTGGTTGTCAATCGCGATTTTCCATCAGATAATCTCGCCATAGGAGATATTGCAATTCTGAATGACTACGTTACAGATCGATCGGGACAAGAAGGCTGTGTATTGGAAATATATACTGTAGCTGGAGATTTCGTAGGTGTGGTAACTTTACCCGCTGATAGTATCGAACCATTACAAGCTAGCGACAGGTTATCAGTGCGTAAACTGATAAATGCTTGAGACTGTGAAACTAGATCGAGAGATCTGTTACCCGTGGAAATTTACCCCACATTTCTTGACGAGCTTCGTCAATATCTGCTGCGGTAATCTGAACCTTCAAATCGGCACATAAACCCTTGAGACTGCGACGAGGCGGTTTTACTGCTGCTTTTTGATGCAGGAATTGGGCAAAGTTTAACACCTCATGCTGTTGCTGTACGGGCAAGGTACGGATACTGCCTAAGATTTGTTGTTCGAGAGTTATGGCTTCCATCGCTCAGATCGCTCTAATTTACCTATTATTATGGCGGACGATCGATCTCAGATCGGGACAAAGGAGTCGATTTAGTTCGACCACCTCAACATTCACTTTACGACATACCCAAATTTCTTCACGCTGATAGGGATTACTAACTTTAAGTGCATTCACAAGAAAATCTGTGTGAATCGATCTTTTCCTTAAAGTATCAGCCAGTCCCATGCGCGAACAAGATATCCAAGATCTCATCATCCGTCAGCGTCCCTATTATCACCTCGAAGGTACGCCGATTCGCGGTCTGGAAAATCAATACTGGCTCGTCTTCAAACATCAGGATGCTGATAGTCTGCTCAAAAATGTGATCCGATTTTTGGGCTTTGGGAACCAAGACACTACTCACAAACTGATTCGGATTGACGAACGTACTGGCTACATCATCACCTACGCTCCCAAAAATCCTGGTGATATCCCGCCCACCGCGCTACTGCGGACTGGGTCACTCTCACTCGTCAAGCAATTTCTTCAGGAAGTCGCCAGGGTAAAAGATAAAACTTTGCTAGCGAATAGCTTTCGCGGGATCGAGCATCTCAAGGGTCATTACAATATTCCCCAAGATTTAGATGAATATCAATCTGCGATTAATCAATTGCTCCAACGCAGTACGATTTATCGTCGCGCTACGGCTTATTTTGATAGTGGTTTGCTCAAAGTCTATGAGGAACCCCTCCAAGACATTATTCAAGCTGATGGACGAATTCGGCTGTTGATGGATTGGCGTGGTTTTACGAAAGAACGCGATATCCTCGCCCTCGAACAGCTTTACGATACCAGCAACCCTACCCAATTTATTCAGCGTACTCTAGAAGAATTTCTTCAGGGATTGGAAGAGAGTAACTTTTCTGGTACCGAAATTCTGGCTGAATTGATTCGGTTGGGCTTCTTGGAAATCAAGCTCGTCAAAATGGAAGGTGGGCGCGGTATCTACCATAGTAAGACGGGAATCTTTAGCGATAGTAAAGACAATCACGCTCTACATGAAGGCTCTAATAACTTCACTGTTGCGGCTCATTCTCAGAACTTTGAACGTTGTCTGTTTCTGCGCTCTTGGGTATCTGAAAGCGATCGATCGAGCATTTTGGAGTTTATCGAAGAATTTGATGAGGAGTGGACAAAGCCCAATTTTGCCTACGATCTGAGTTCGGATTTTCTTCAGCAGGTACTTCAGGAAAAGCAACGACGCACCCAAATTCACCAACCGCAGATTGACAGCATTAATCCAGATCTCCTCACGCCTGGGCTAAATACTGTCGAAATAGTTGGCGAACATCTCGATCGAATCACCGACATCAATGTGACTGATAATGACTTAATCTCGATCGAGATTACCCATCAAACTCCCGATCTGATTCAAGCTGACATTAGTATTGCTCCCGATCATCCGCCACAATCGATCGATCGGTTTGCCGTCCAAACTAGCACGGGCACATATGTCATTCAACCAAAACAACCGCCAACGGTTGAGCCAACTCTAACTATCCCCGACTTCCCCGAAATTCCTGGCTTCAAACAAGCTGTTGAAGTCCTCCTCAGCGGTAAACATGGGCAACCGCAAGACTTCCTCCATTGGTTATACCAACAGCGTCCCCATCAGTTTCGGATTCAGCAAAGCGATTTGCTCGAACAACTCACCAATGAAGGAACCCTATTCGAGCATCAAAAATCGGGAGCGCAACACTGTCTGCAAGTAATGGGAAACTTCGGCGTAGCGGTCTGTGCTGATGCCGTTGGTTTAGGAAAAACTCGCCTCGCTGCCGCTGTCGCTCGGCTCTATCTCCAAAATAATCCCCAAGCTAAAATCTCCATTATCGCGGCTCAAAAGCTTCACGACAACTGGGAGCGAGAAATGGCAGAACTCAATTTTCGTGGCAATCGTATCGATTACGACATCTACAACAAGAATCTCATGAGTCGCAAAGGCAACGGCTTTATAGATGATTTTTGTCGTCGTGGTGGTGCTGATTTAATCATTATCGACGAAGCTCACGAAGGCATTCGCAATGCTAATAACCGTATCCATCGTACCTGCTTAGATATTCGATCTCGCGATCAAATTTCTGACAAACAGCATCATTATCTCTTACTCACGGCGACTCCCTGGAACAACCGCCGCGATGATATTTATAATATTCTCCAGCCGTTTCTCTCCCATCCTCAATTCTTCAAGGAATTAGGCTTTCCGGCTGAGATTATTACCTGGTTTGAGAACCGCGATATCGGATTGAAAAACTTTACCGAAGATACCGATATCTTCCGGCGGACTTACAAGGAGTTATTTCTCCAACGCACCCGCCAACAGCTTCGCGATGCGACACCCGATCTCAATACTTACGCTCGTCGTCAAGCCGCATGGCTACCCGTCAACTTTGAAGAAAAAACTGAACAAGCTCTCGATAAAATTTTCACTCGGTTCGAGCAAGATCTCCACATCCCGTTCTCAGATCCAGTCCGGTATTTTACAGGTAGCGGAGAACAGCGGGGACTATTGCAAAATCAACGTCGGTTCTTTCTCCAACGAGCAGAATCGAGCATGTATGCGTTGGGACGAACGATTATCAATTTCCGCCGTCGAATCGAACAAATGCAGGATCGGCTAAATAATTGCAATCCAGATCCAGGCGGGTTGAGAGAGTTTTTGTTTGAGCATTATAAGTTCAGTTCGACTGGATCTAGTAAAGCAAATAAATCATCCGACCAATTGGAACTATGGGATCGAGAAGATGAGGAAGAGGAAGAAGAAGAGCTAGAAGCCGAGCCAAAGCTAGAAAAGCGGCAAAAACTTAAAACCTCGATCGAGCAAGCCACTGATGGTCTAGATACCGCCGCTGCAAACAGAATTCATCAGCTACTGTTAGATTATTGCGATAGCGATCTCGCACAGCTCGTCGAGATTCAAAAGTTGCTAACTACCGAATTTATCAAAGACCATAAACGCGAACAAGTTACCCAAAAAGTCCGCGAACTGACATCTCAAGGGCATAAGGTATTACTAATCTCCACCTTCTCTGATACTGTCATCGACTACTTTAGCTACATGGCAAAAGATCGAGATATTGCTGCCGCTGGAATTGGGTTGGCGATCGGTAGCACCAAGCAATACTATAGCGATAATCAAGAAACAACCTTCACCCAACACCATGCCTGTAAAGGCGATCGATGTAGCTCCAATCTCAAACGCAAAGAACTATTTCGACTATTTGCCCCGATCGCGACTTGTAAAAATCCAGTCGATAGACCACAACCAGATCGCGAGATCGCCGTCTTAATCGGCTCAGAAACCCTCTCGATCGGTCAAAACCTCCAAGATGCCAATTATCTAATTAACATCGATCTGCCGTGGAATCCGATGATGCTGGAGCAACGGATCGGCAGGATCGATCGACCCAAACACCAGCCAACCGCCAATATCTACATTTACTATGCCAACAGTGAAAGCCAGCTACTCCGCCAAGCCAGTCGCCTCAACAACCTCAACAAAAAATTAGTCGGCGATTTAGCCCAGCCTAGTGAAGATATCCGCGAACTTGCCAGCATGAGTAATTTGGGTGCTTCTGTTTATGGTGACACCCGTTTTGATGACACGATCTTGCCTGGTTATGTAGAGTTTATCCATAGCTTAGTAACAGCCAGGAGTCTTGAACAAGAAAACTTCCAAGAACAAGCTTCCCGCAAGCAAGATACCACCCAAAATTACACCCAACAAGAACTTCTCTATGCCAGTGATATTCAAAGACTAATTACGAGATTAGGTGCAGACTACCAAGCTAATCCAATCTCGATCGGACATCAAACCGGAACATCAGAACCCAGCGGACTTTTAGCTCTAACGCTGAAATATTTTGGCCCCAATGGTGAATCAATTCCCGATCTTCAGCGACAAATATTTTGGAACGATCTCACATTAGATCGAGACGGTTTTGGTAATGCGATCGCGATGGCAATTCGCACGACAGAATTCCACCAAACCACTTCCACTCAGCAGACTTTAGCCTGTATGACAGCAATCTATCGAGAACTAATTAACTTCAAACAAAGCTTAGTTACAGATCTAAAAATATCTAATCTAGAAGATCGAGTCAATATTAGTTCAGATCGATTAAACACAATCAACAGCCGGATTCAGCAATTAGAGAGCTTACCGGAGGGATTGACTAGAAAACAGATCAAACAAGCTCTACGGCTGTTGAATGATTGGAAGCAAAACAAGGAAGTTCAGCAGATTCTCCGCGACTACGCTGAGGGTGACAAATCTCAACTCTCGATCGAGGAATATACCACCAATTTAGTCGATGACACTATGAGCCAGGGCTTAATTCCTAAAACAGAGATTCAAGCTGTCGAGCTAAATCTATCGCTGGAAGCGATGCTGTTGAGAATTTAATCCATAACTGTGTAAACTGGCAAGTTCCATTCGATCAAGCCTTTGGGGATGGTAATTAAGGTTTGTCTACTCTCGGGCAAGCCGTTATTTCAAGCTAGTCACTCAGCACTCATGGTTTTGCCACAGCCTGAATGATGATATGCCCTTCTTTGCGATCTTCTCGCACGATCGTGTCCAATAGCTTACCCAACGCTCTGGTTAATAACGAGAGAGTCAAACAAGTCTATCTAGGAATCAATCCTGTCGCGCTCTAGATAAACAACGCACCAGACTGGGGATTCGATCGAAAAGTGATCACAACTGAGTATAGTCCGCGCAATACTAACTTACAAAGGTATGTAACGGCTATCTTCCTGTCAGTCCAAGACATATTTAACTACTGTTGGACAGTTGAGGTAGTAATTTATCGACACCCTAGCTTCGTAGCATGATACTTCGTGGAGCTAGAATGGGTATGCTTACTAAAGAAACCGCTTAAATTGCTTAGTTCGGTACACATTAGACCTCCTGCGAAAGTATCATGAAATTGTCTGTTCTAAAGATAAACTAAGCTCATAATTGTAAATCCCTGCAATTAAATTCAACCTTAATCCAAATCTTTTTCTCCTGTTTCGATACCTGGAAGAGAGTATTCTGAATA
>JANNBD010000367.1:0-4737 GCA_031385105.1 Chamaesiphon sp. OTE_78_metabat_374 | reverse complement strand
TGTGGCGGTGGTAATGAATCACATGCTCAATCCATTTGGTTGTGCTAGGTATCGACGATGGAATGAAGAAAATATCGATCTCAATCGGAATTTTCTGGTAGGTGATGAGGTTTATGAGAGTGCGCCACCTGCTTATCCATTACTCGATAGTTTTCTCAATCCTCAGTCACCACCAGCTAGATTTGAACCTTTTTTATTGAAATCACTAGGCTTAATCGGTAGGTATGGGATGTCTACTTTGAAAAATACCCTACCTGTCGGGCAATACGAATTTCCCCAAGGTTTATTTTTTGGGGGTAAGGATCGATCGCAAACTCAAATAATCCTAGCCGATCATCTCCGCCGTTGGTTGGGATCATCACAACAAGTATTTCATCTGGACTTGCATTCAGGCTTGGGTAAATGGGGTGACTATCAATTGTTTACTAAGTTAATCAGTGATTCGCCCAGGTGTCAGTTGTTATCCGAATATTTCGATCGCGATAAGATTGTAACGATCGATTCTCAAGCATCAGTTTATCAGCCAAGAGGTAGCTTGGGGAATTGGTGTCAAGCTTCATTTCCCGATCTTACTTATGATTTTCTGCTCGCTGAATTTGGCACATATTCCATGATCCGAGTACTCAAAGCACTCCGCTCTGAAAATCGCGCTCATTGGTGGGGGAAAGTAGCAGATCGATCCTATCAGGATGCCAAGCAAGAACTATTAACAACGTTTATTCCTAAAAGTCTCAAGTGGCGAAATAAAGTGCTTCAGCAAGGTGTCGATCTATGTTTGGCAGGAATTAATTTGATCGCTAACCAGAATGGTTGAAATATGAGATGAGTAGGCGCAATCATTCACAACACAAATCATGTCTAAAATCTAGCTGGTGGGCACTGCCCACCCTACGCGACTATCAATTATCAATTATTAACTGCCTACATGTATTTATCACAGCTTTGGAAATTCTCTCGTCCGCATACGATTATCGGTACCAGCTTAAGTGTATTGGCACTATTTACGATCGCCATCGCCACTAGTCATCCGAATATTTCAGCAATTGGGGTAATTCAACTATTTGGCACTTGGATTGCTTGTCTACTCGGAAACGTTTATATTGTCGGCTTGAATCAACTGTATGATGTTGAGATCGATCGAGTTAATAAACCAGATTTACCATTAGCTAGTGGTAAATTGTCCATTACTCAGGGCAAATGGATCGTTGGGCTTACAGGTGTTTTATCGATCGCAATTGCTGCTTGTTTAGGAACATGGTTGCTTAGGACAGTTGTGCTAAGTTTAGCGATCGGTACTGCTTATTCCTTACCACCAATTCGCTTCAAACAATATCCACTATTAGCTGCTTTTTGTATCCTCACAGTTCGAGGCTGTATTGTTAATCTGGGACTATTTCTCCACTTCAATCGAGTGCTAACAGGCGTAGATATGATTCCACCTAGTGTTTGGGTGTTGACTCTATTTATTTTGGTGTTTACAGTTGCGATCGCTATTTTTAAAGACGTACCAGATCTGGAAGGTGATCGTCAATATCAAATTCAGACATTTACAATATCGCTGGGTAAATTAAATGTTTTCAAATTGACTCGCTGGGCAATTACGATCGCTTATCTGGGTACGATTGCTGCTGGCATCTGGATTGCACCGACAATTAATGCTTGGTTCTTAGTTATCTCCCATCTCGGATTGCTAGGATTGTTGTGGTGGCGCAGTCAAAATATAGATCTAGAACAAAAAGAATCGATCGCTGACTTTTATCAGTTTATCTGGAAGCTATTCTTTTTCGAGTATCTCTTGTTTCCGATCGCATGTTTCGTTAATTAGTGAATGGTGGATGGTGGATAGTTAATTAATTATAGGAGCATAAATTTTGCAGACACCTCACAGTGGATATCATTGGAATGGCATAGATCGAGGCTTTTTTGAGGGCTGGTATTTTCGAGTAACTTTACCAGATATACGTGAATCATTTGCCTTCATGTACTCAATTGAAGATCCATCTGGTACTAGCTCTCATAGTGGTGGGGCGGTTCAAATTCTCGGCATCAACGAAGAATATTTGAACTGTTCTTTTCCAAATCAAAATCAGTTCTGGGCGACAACAAATCGGTTGGATTTAGGGCACTGGGGCGAAACTAAGTTAGCTATTCGTCCTCAATCATTGTCAGTTTCAGAATTTGATACCCAAGTTGTAGCAGGTTATCAAATTACCCCAACGCTTCATCAAGGTACATTACCCGTCCAAAGTTGTCGGTGGTGCTATCAAGTTCTCCCTGTCTATGGCTGGGGGCAGCCCCAGCAACTTCAACAAGCTACCGCAGGATGGTTGTCTTATCTGCCCATCTTTGAACCAGGTTGGCAGGTGTTGATGGCGCACGGCTTGGCAACAGGTTGGATTGAGTGGCAAGGCACCCGCTATGAATTTAGCAATGCGCCTATTTATGGTGAGAAAAATTGGGGTCGTTCTTTTCCTGAAAAGTGGTTCTGGCTGAATTGCAATAGTTTTGAGCAGATTACTGGCTTGGCGGTGACAGCAGGTGGTGGGCGGCGTAAGGTGTTGTGGACGACAGAAGAAGTTGCGATGATTGGGATTCACTACCAGGGCAGATTTTATGAATTTGTACCGTGGAATTCCCAGATTAGCTGGCAAATTCAACCCTGGGGCGAATGGCGACTTCAGGCAACCAATGGGGATGTTCAGGTAGAACTAATCGGTACGACTGATTCGGCGGGTACAATGGTAAATACTCCCACCGAGCAGGGACTGGTGCTGTGTTGTCGGGATACACTCAAAGGTGTGCTGTCGATCGATCTCCAGACTCGTCAAGGTGAGATCATTTTCCTGGCAAATAGCCGTCTAGCTGGTTTGGAAACTGGCGGTACTGGATGGGATCGAGCTTGGATGAAATAGTGCCGTTCAGTTTGGCTTCGCGCACTGTTTGCATTCACGAAGCCTCTACCCTATCAGAGCGGAGCCGAAGTGAGGGTAGGATATGTAAACACTCGAATCCCCAGGCTGATCCTCACACCAATGGTAGAAAATCGCGTTAAATTAGTAGAATGAAGAGTAACTAAAAATAGACCTTCACCTTTGTATCTGCGCTCACTTCACCGCCCGAATAATTGGCATTTCTGACACCATGCTGCGAATCATCACTCAGCAGACTGAAGCACAACAAGAGTTGCAGCGAATCAGTGCCCGTACTCATGACGATGCAATCATCCACAAAGAGGCTACTGTCAACGAGATTGTCCAAACAGTCAGACGACAGGGCGATAAGGCTCTGTTGCATTATACGGCCGAATTCGATCGCCAGACGCTGACGATCGATCGGTTGCGGGTCAGTGGTGCCGAATTAGATGCTGCGTATCAACAGGTGTCCAAGGAATTGCTCAAAGCAATCGAACTTGCCGCCGCTAATATTGAAGCTTTTCACCGTCAACGGGTGCCCAAATCTTGGGTCACATTTGAAGCTGATGATGTCGTCCTGGGTAAACGGTACAATCCAGTCGATCGAGCAGGTATTTATGTGCCTGGAGGCCGCGCTTGCTACCCCAGCACTGTGCTGATGAATGCAATTCCGGCAAAAGTGGCAGGTGTACCCCAAATTGCGATGGTGACTCCACCAGGGCCAGATAAGACGCTCAATCCAGCGGTACTAGTCGCGGCTCAAGTTGCCGGAGTTGAAGAAATCTATCGCGTAGGTGGTGCTCAATCGATCGCTGCTTTAGCCTATGGTACAGAAACAATCGCCAAGGTTGATGTAATTACTGGCCCAGGCAATATCTATGTTACCCTTGCCAAAAAGTTAGTCTATGGTACCGTCGGAATTGATTCCCTCGCAGGGCCATCGGAAGTCTTAATCATCGCAGATCGATCGGCCAATCCCATTCATGTCGCCGCCGATCTCCTAGCGCAAGCTGAACACGATCCGATGGCAGCATCGATTCTGATTACTACCGACGCTGATTTCGCCACTGCCGTTCAAACCGCTGTCGAGCAACAGCTTCAACAGCACCCCCGCAAAACTCTAACCGAGAAATCGATCGCTCACTACGGCTTAGTAATTGTAGTTGAAAATATGGACACCGCGATCGAATTGTCCAATCAATTCGCTCCCGAACATCTCGAACTTAATACTAGCGATCCTTGGGCATTAATTGATCGAATCCGTCATGCAGGCGCAATCTTCTTAGGCAATTCTACTCCAGAAGCAATCGGCGATTATCTTGCTGGCCCCAATCATACTCTTCCTACTTCTGGTGCAGCGCGTTATGCTTCAGCCCTGGGCGTAGAGACATTTATGAAACACTCTAGTTTGATCCAGTATTCACCCGCAGCCTTGAATAAGGTTGGGAGTGCAGTTGCAGCACTTACCGAAGCTGAAGGATTATTCTCACATGGTGAGTCTGTCAGACTACGGTTGAAAGATTCGCAGTAGAGAACAGAATAAAAATATTAGTAATTAACGTGAATTTGGGTTAAGAAAAGCCCAGAGACTGGAAGTCTCGGCTCATGATGCAAAGTCCGCCTGTCTTGTCGTTTTTTTATTCGGGGGGAACCCCCGAATAAAAACGCCGCTACGCGGACTAATTAACGTGAGTTCGGGTTAAGGATCTATATTAATGGCTTCTAGCTTCGTTTCTGAACGCCGCCGATTGAAATCGGGGCTAACAATACAAAGTCCGCCTGTGCCTCCGGCAGGCTTCGCCAACGCGGACTGGCTGATTAGTCC
>JANNBD010000364.1:0-23887 GCA_031385105.1 Chamaesiphon sp. OTE_78_metabat_374 | reverse complement strand
TATTCAGAATACTCTCTTCCAGGTATCGAAACAGGAGAAAAAGATTTGGATTAAGGTTGAATTTAATTGCAGGGATTTACAATTATGAGCTTAGTTTATCTTTAGAACAGACAATTTCATGATACTTTCGCAGGAGGTCTAGCGTAAATGACCCGACGATATTCGTAAAAGTGTTGATGATATCGACTTGATTGGTAATCGTAAAATCATCTAGTTTGGGCAGGCGAATGTGATGGCGCAACCGCAATACATTTGTGACCTGAAATTGGGCGGCTTCAAGCTGGTCGGCATTGCTGGCTTCTAACCAAAAAGCATTAATCGCCACCCCTGATAGGGCATTATTCCCCACAATCTGCCCAGACATACTGGTGAGCGGCACATAGACCACATCGTCCAAATTTTGCGGCCCCATCGAGCCTTTCGCTTCCATCACCCCGATGATCCGGTAGCGTTTGCCCCGAACCCGAATATTGGTACCGATTGCGGTTTCCGATGGGGCGAACAAGTCGTCGCGAATTTTGGCACCGATGATGACGACTGGTTTGGCATTATCCAAATCTGCTTGCGAAAAAAAAGTTCCCTCTTGCGGCTGGATATTTTTCACCGCTGGATAGTTCAAATCTGTGCCCACGACGGTGGTGGCAATATTGACATCGCCCCGGACTACCTGAATATTCGATCGCTGTAAGACCGCTGCAACCCTCATCGCTGCTGGGACTTGTTTAGCGATCGCTTGGGCATCTTGCCAGGTCAAAGTACTCGCCGATCCAGCTCCCTGACTGATGCCGCCCGTTCTCGCTGCTGCGGCTGAAACCAGCATCACGTTGGTGCCCAGTGACTGAATTTGTAATTCGGTCGCCTTTTGTACGCCTTGACCGATCGAAGTAATCATAATTACCGAGGAAATTCCAATAATCACCCCCAACATTGTCAATCCGGTGCGTACCTTGTTACTCCACAGGGTTTCTACTGACATCAGCAGAATTTCTAGTAATGAGATGCGCCGTTTGGGATGACGCGACCGACGTAGTAAGGACTTGGGCGGATGTTTGGTTTGCATGAATATTTTCCTCCGAGAAGAGTCTGGGCGACTAATTTCTCATCGAGCATCCGCCCGACTTGGCGACATCGATGAGACTTTACGGGTACCTGCTGGGAAACTGAGTAACACCCGTTCGTTGCCAGTCAAACCAGATTTGACTTCAGTTTTGTCATTTACAGTCGTCCCGACCACGATCGGTGTAAATATCGGATCGCCACCTATTTTCGCCACAAATACACCCTGAGCGGCTGTCGGCACCACCAGCACCTGGGTGAGTTTTCCAGCTTGGAAATCCACAGATACATTCATCCCCGCATGTAGCAACCGTTGGGGATCGGGGACTGATACTTTTACTTCAAAACTGGTCACATTTTGCTGGACTAGAGACTGGGTAGCAACTTGCGTGACTTTACCTGTAAAAGTTTTGCCAGAATAAGCATCAACTTTGATCGTCACCGCCTGTCCGACGCGGATTTGGACGATACTGGCTTCGGCTACCTGCGCCACAATTTCATTGGTGGATGCGAGGGCTAGGATTGAAGATGAGGTAGCCGAAGTCACCGCACTACCCGCCGTCGTTGGGGTGACAAACGCACCAGGATCGGCATATTTCCGAGCGATAATCCCCGCGAACGGGGCGCGAATGGCAGTATCATCGATATTCCGTTGGACGATCGCCACGGCACCTTGGGCGGCCATCACCTGAGCGCGGGCTTGGGCGATATCTTCAGGACGCGATCCGGCTTTAAGTAAATTCAGGGCTTGCCGTGCTTGCTCCACCTGGGCTTGGGCTGTATCGTGAGTCGATTCTCCTGATGGAGAGGCTACGCCAACGAGCATTACTGAGAGCTTGTTGCGAGATAGCTCCCTGGTTAGATAACTTTTGAGTCCGATTCAGATCTTCTTGAGCTTGTCTGTGGGTGACTTCAACTTTACTCAAGTTGGCTTCTGCCTGGGCGATATCCTGCGTTGGCGGAGCCTCTCCTTTAGGAGAATCGACTTCCAGCAATGACCTTATTCAAATTTGCCTCAGCAGCACCGAGATTACCCCGTGCTTGGAGTAGTTGCCCTTGCATGTTGGAATTATCCATATAAGCAACGACCTGTCCCGCCTGCACGAATTCACCTTCTTTCACCAGCAGCCGCTTCAACACGCCAGACGTTTTCGGACTGACGTTGACCGAACTTTCCGGTTGCACCGTACCATTTGCCGATACCACGATCGTCAGATTATCCCGTGTTACCACTGCTGTTTTAATCTTACGCTGCGCTCGCTGCTGAGGCACTGTCACCAATTGGTTGTAAGTAACATAACCAACGGTGCCAATCAGCGGGACTGCCACTAGCAAACCCACCAACCACTTGTTGAGTCTAAATCGGTTGTGCCCTGCTGCTGCGGCAGATGCTTTGCTAATGACTGCGTTCGGCACAGTTAGCGTTGGTTTTGGTGTATCGATGTCTTGCTTTACATCTAAGTTAGTGCTGGACATGATTTTAAGACAAGTTTGAAAGGAATTCTGGCGTTTTAGCGATCGGGTAATAGAAGGACTGGTGAATTCCATCCATCTTTGCCCCGTGACTACTGGCGATTAGCGGTTACGACCCCAACCCCAGCCGCCATGATGATTGGTTTCTCTTCTCAAGCGAATATCGGTTCGATAACCACGCCGCTCCCCTCTGCGGGCAGCACGCTCGGCATCGCGACGATCTACATGAAAACCAGCTAGAATCCAGATGCCGACTCGATCGCGTGGATTGCGATAATAAACATAATATCGCTGCTCTTGGCGACCGCGATATTGGGCTAGTTGCAAATTTGCTTGCCCGTAGAAGTTCTGTCTAGAGTTTTGCAGGTTTAGCGCGTTTGCAACGAAAGGTGTAGTCGATAACAACCCTATATATATCAGTGAGATCGAAATTATCTTACTCATAAAAATTTCCCTCTTTAACCACAACTTAATCCTAAGAATAACTTGTGAGGTTCTTGTGAGAAAAAGCTCCGCTCGTTCAAACCGATCGACAGTTTATTTTTTGGACAAGATTGCAATATCTTTACGTTGTCAATCTAAATTTATCTAGCGAGAAAGAACGCGACGTTCGGCTGCTGCCCGCGATCTGATTTGGGTTCTAAAACCAAGCCGTCGCAATCTGCGGGTAGCACGCTCGGCATCGCGACGCTCTGAGTGAAAGCCTTCGAGAGTCCATTTTTTGTCACGTAGGCTGCGGTAATGAACGGTATATCCAATCGCATAGGGAGGATGAACTTGGGTTGGTAACACCTTTGTTTCTCGCTCTAAATTCAGGCTGACTTCCGGCAGATCTAGTGCATTTGTAGAAAAAGGGGCAGTTACTAAAAACCCCGTACATATCAACGCGATCGGAATTAATTGCTTCATAAAAATTCCTCTCTTTAACCACGTCTTAATCCTAAGTATAATTTGTGAGATTCTTGTGAGAAAAAGAACTGACTGACTAAATCAAACAATTTTTTAACTTTCAGAAAAGTTCACAAGATTCTCACAGTTTAAATCTACTGTAGAGATCGATACATGCTGACAATTTAGCGATATTACGCTGATATTGGAGAGGTAAATAATGCCAACTGCAACAGATTTCAAGGATTATTACGCCACTCTGGGAGTAAGTAAAACTGCAACTCCTGAAGAAATTAAACTGGCTTACCGCAAGGTTGCCCGCAAATGCCATCCCGATCTCAATCCTGGCAATAAAACCGCAGAGGCAAAGTTCAAAGATCTGAATGAAGCAAATGAGGTACTTTCCGATCCAGATAAACGGGAGAAGTACGATAGATTCGGTCAGCACTGGGATCGACCTGGATATGGAGAATCACAGTCACCCAGCGGAGCTAATGTCTCAACTGATGATTTCGATCGATATGACAACTTTGATGCGTTTCTCAACGATTTATTAGGTCGATCTGGACGACAAACTGCCACTGGAGGCTTTCGTTCGCAAGCTCCCGCGCCAGATACAGAGGCGGCAATTGCATTGACGTTTTCCCAAGCTTTTCATGGCGTTCAGCAGCGGCTGCAACTCGCTGATGACACGATTAACGTCCGCATTCCCGCAGGTGCCAAACCAGGTAGTCGGATTCGGCTCAAAGGTAGAGGTCGCCCCAGTCCGTTTACTCAACAGCGGGGGGATTTGTATCTGACGATTGAAGTATTACCCCATACCTTCTTTAGATTTGAGGGCGATCATCTGGTTTGCGATGTGCCAATTCGCCCCGATGAAGCGGTGTTAGGTGCAGAAATTAGTGTGCCGACTCCCGATGGTAGTGTGAAGATGAAAGTGCCCAAAGGGATTAAATCAGGGCAATCGTTGAGGTTGCGTGGCAAAGGTTGGACGTTGCCCAAAGGGGGACGCGGCGACTTGTTTGCTAAACTTCAGATTGTTACACCCCAAGATCTAAGCTCGATCGAGCAGGAATGTTACGAAAAAATTCAGGCAAATAACAGCTTTAACCCCCGCGACCAATTAGAGGAGATTAAATTATGACTTTCAGCCTCTCAACGACTGTGATTTCAGATGAGGGAGAGCAACTGTATACCTTTGAATCTGCCGCCTCGATCGCCCAAACTTCGGTTGTTATTATCCAGGTTTATGTGCAGTTGGGCATCATCGAATCCACTGGATCGATGCTACATTCCCGCGAGATTGCCCGCATCGCTCAGATTCAGCGGTTGCGCCAAGACTTGGGGCTGAATCTAGTTGGAGCCGCGATGGTGCTAGATCTGGCTCAGGAAGTTGCCCAATTACGCGCACAGTTGGAGGTGTATCGGGCTGGGACAACAAATTCGTTTTGAATATACAGTCCAAATTTAGCTTGCTTCTTTTTGAAATCAGATCTTAGGCTTGAATCCAACTGCGTAGAATGTTGATTACAACTGGTGCAAAAGGTTCCAATTGATTCTGTTGGGGTTTTGCTAGTTCATCAATTAACATCTTTAATAGTTCTTCGTCCTCTAGCCCTTCATCAGGATTAATGTGATTTGTGAATAATAAGGCGTTGGATAATTGCTTGCGTTTTTCGATGAGAGAGCGGTTGTTATTTTCTTTGTCTCCCAGGTTTAAGACTTGAATGCTGGTGGTTGCCTGATCGCTTAATCCTTCTACCCGACCACTAATTTTGAATTTAAGTTCTGTTTCACATTCAGTCATCAGAGGAGTTAGCGGCAAGGATTGAGATTTATGAGCTTTGCCACATTGATTTTTAGTATTACAACTAGCGACAATATTAGTAAAATCGAGAGTTCTTTGAGGATTGAGGCTTTGAGCTTCTAAATGCTCATTACGGCAAGCAGTAATGTCTTCGATCCGCTGACAGCAATAGGCACAGAGGTAAAATTGTTCTTCTAGGGCATGTTGTCGAATAGTTGGGCGGATGTTTTCGTTCAACTGGTTGTATCGTCCGAGCGGGTTTTCTTTCTTCCAAACTGACAAACTGGGTAGTTCAGCCCCTTTCTTAATGGTTTGCATGACGCAATTCTTGTTTACGGATCAGTAGTTTAGCCTTGACTAGTTCGAGATGGTTGGCAGGTAGCTCTGCTGTTAAGTCTGTGAGTAATTGTCTGGCTTGGACTAGATCTGAATCTTGTATAGCGTCCAGTAGATCGTTAAATTCGACATCGAGGTTATCTGCATGGATTGTGGTATCCATAACATCCAATAGAACAGTATTGACATCTTGCCCATACTGAGATGGCAGTTCTTGCAATTCACCATTGGTTAAGGTGTAAACCAAAATATGCTTATAATCACTAATAATTAGGGGTGAATGGGTAGTGAGTAAGAATTGGCAATTGGGGAAAGTTTGAGTTAGGCGAGCGACCAGGCTCCGTTGCCAAGAGGGGTGCAGATGTAGATCTACTTCATCGATCGAGACGATGCCATCTCCGGTGAGGGGATTGTCTAGGGCGGGATTCAGCATCGCTAGACGGCTGTTCAGCTAATCGAGTGCAGTCATTAAACTGACTTGTGGATTGGGTTTTACGTCCTTTTCGAGTTTTGGCTAAAGTCCATTGGAATCGATTCTCCACGGGAGAGGCTATGCCAACGCTAATCTCCGTCTGGTTGGAGATTGATGGCGAAGGAGAATCCTCGATATTTATTTCAATGGTGGCGGCGTTAGCAGTATTGAAGATGCCATCTTCAGTGATGGGATTACCGCTACCTTTCTCTGTACCTAAACGAGCCGTAAACCAACTGAGGGATCTAGCTATAGCTTGCAGCACAGATGTTTTGCCAGTGCCGTTGCTGCCAATAAAAACGGTGACATTAATGGGGTTTTTCTCGGTGGGGGCTAATGGAATGTCTAGGGTTTCAAATGGCCCAATGTTTTTTAAGATTACCCGTTTGATTTCCATATTCGGTAAAGTTCAATCTTTTGCTTTCTGCGATAGCCACAAGATGCTCCAGATGTTGCTCAATTAGCAGTGATATTTCTGTTATTGGTGTCCTACCGTTTAATCTAACCGGATAGTGATGTAATTTGCAACAGAATGGACAGCGACGGTTCGTTCACTAATTTTAAGCTTGTCGAGCTACTACCTCCAGCAATTCACACACTTGTTCATCAGTAGTTTGAGTAAAATTATCATACCACCGACCAATTCCCGAAAAATGTTTGGGGGTCATCAAGCACACCACCTCATCAACTTCAGATTTCAATGTATTGCAAGTGTCCAGCGGTGCGACAGGAACGGCAATAATTAGTCGTTGCGGTTGCTGGTGTTTGAGCATTCCAATTGCTGCTCGCATCGTTGCACCTGTTGCTAAACCGTCATCAACCACAATGATGATTCGATTGTGGATAGTTGGCAACGATCGATCGCCCCGATAGATTCGATCGCGCCGTTGTAATTCCTGAAGTTCTCGTTCGCCAACTTCGGCAATGGTATGTCCAGAAATGCGGAGCCAGTCGAGCAGATCTTCATTCAACACTTCAAACCCACCAGCGGCAATCGCCCCCATCGCCAGTTCTTGATTTCCAGGAACACCTAGTTTTCTTACCAAACAGATATCCAAGGGCGCATTAAGTGCTGTTGCTACTTCAACCGCTACGGGTACGCCGCCGCGAGGAATTCCGAGTACGAGGACATCGGAGCGATTGGCATATTGAGTCAGTTTGTTGGCTAATAATTTTCCAGCTTCAGTGCGATTGCGGAATCGGGTTTCGTTGGCGGAGGCTCCGCTCGGCGGAATCGTCATCACTCTCACCTCCTAGATGTGTCTTAATCTCGCCGCGTCGTTGCTGGACATAATCCTGGAGTTGGCGTTCGGCACTCTCAAAAGCATCACGAATGGCGACGTGGAGATCTTCGTGTGTCTGCTGTGCTGACGGCTGACGATTGACAACTAACTCACCACCAGGGAAAGTTAAGTTGATTTGGACGTGGTAAACGTTGCCTTGATGATGGTGGCGATGGGGAACTGCGATGACAACGTGACAATCGGTGAGGCGATCTGAGAATTTTTCGAGCTTGGTAATATGTTTGCGAATCTTGGCTTCGATCCGATCTGATGGGGCGAGGTTTTGCCAGATGATTTGGAAAGTAGATCGCATAATTTCTTGACCTCTTGAGCTGCTCACTAATCAATGTAGGCTAGAAGTCTGAGGAACTTGTGAGGAATTTTGATAACTCTCGCAGACAGCTTTTGAACACCTGCAAATGAAGCCGCATAACTATGATCGCCCACGCAGCCACATCTTCCGCAGTTCTTCAGCTCCCAACAACAGCGGCGGACAGATTAATACCAGCAACCAGTGTCTTGGTTCCAAGGCAGCAGTTGCAAAGATGTAGCGGAATGGTGGAAAGTCGATAAAGGCGAATAAGGCAACGCATTCAAAGCAGATGCCAAACCACAATAGGCTATTATTCGACCAAGACTGGCGAAATGCCGATCGCAAATCGGAGCGACAGGCGAATAAATTACCCACCTGACAAGCGACGATAACTGCGAGCGTCATCGTGGTGGATTGTCGATAGATGGCCGTTACGGCTGGATCGGCGGTGTGAGCGAGAATAGCGGGTGTAACTTGCTGGAGATCGGCGAGGGAATAGCCATGTCCGCTCCAAACTAAAAAGAATCCTGTCATCGATAATACTGCTTCGATCGCACCGAGAAATCCGTAGGCACGAAGTAATAAGGCACCATTGAGCAAAGACTCATGGCGAGGGCGAGGTGGACGTTCCATGATCCCTGGTTCTGGCGACTCCGCCCCCAGTGCGAGGGCTGGCACCATATCAGTGCCCAAATCCACGGCGAGAATCTGTAAAATCGTCAGAGCTGGTGGGATTTTGAGCGCAACCATCCCCAGAAATGGCACGATTTCGGGGACATTTGAGGCGAGGATATAGGTCATAAACTTGCGGATATTCTGGTAGATCGATCGACCTTGCTCGATGGCGACGACAATCGTGGCAAAATTATCATCAGTTAGGACGATATCGGCGGCTTCCCGCGCTACATCCGTGCCATTTAATCCCATCGCAATCCCAATATTTGCCGCACGCAGGGCGGGTGCATCATTCACGCCGTCACCTGTGACTGCTACTACTTCACCGATATCTTTGTAAGCTTGCACGAGGCGAAGTTTATGTTCTGGCGACATCCGCGCAAATACCAAGCCACCGCGATATTTCAGCGTTTGTTGGAGTTGGGCATCAGATAGTTGTCCCATGTTTTCGCCCGTAACGACGCGGACTTTTTCCCCGACAACTAACCCAATATTCCGCGCAATTGCTTCGGCAGTCAATCCATAATCACCCGTCACCATCGTTACTTTAATCCCCGCAGTATGACAACGTTCGATCGCACCTTTGACTTCGGGGCGCGGCGGATCGAACATCGCTACCAAACCGACAAAAATTAGGTTTTGCTCTAGCTCCTGGGCGGGGAGATCGAGCAACTCTTGGCTCCCCTTCCGCGCTGCTAGCCCCAAGACTCGAAATCCTTGACAGGCGAGATCGTCATTCGCCTGAACGACTTGCTGCCAAACAGCTTGTGTTAATTCCTGCGCCACTCCATTGTGCAGAATCCCATGACAATGTTTCAATACTTCCAGTGGGGCACCTTTAGTAAAAGTCAGATAGGGCGACTCATCCAACCATAAATCCGCAGCTTGCCAATTCAACACCACCGTCATCATCAGACGGCGAGAATCAAAGGGGATTTCTCGCAGGCGCGGTAATTGCTGTTGGCGTTGTGCCAAATTTAGTCCTGCTTTAGCAGCGGCGACTAGCAATGCAGCTTCAGTTGGATCGCCAATTTCTTGCCACCGACTGGGGGCATCGAGATGAACGAGGCGGGCATTTGAACAGAGGGCAGAGCCTAAGAGTAGCAAATTGGCTCGTTCGATCGCGGCAGGATTTGAAGGGAGATCGACTTTACCGCTAGTCGGATCGTAACCCGCTCCAGTAATCTCAATCGAGGTGTTAAAAGTAGCAGGATCTGCGGCTAAATCGGGCGGGAGCCAGAGATAACGCACCGTCATCTCATTTTTGGTCAATGTCCCTGTCTTGTCCGTACAAATGACGGTAGTGGCACTGAGAGTTTCTACTGCTGAGAGCCGCCGCACCAGAGCATTCTGTCGTGCCATCCGTTTTACGCCTAGTGCCAACGCCAAAGTCACAGTGGGTAGCAATCCTTCTGGTACGTTGGCAACGATAATCCCGATCGCAAAAATAAAACTCTCGGTAATATTCAGCCCAATCAGGAAATAACTGAGCAGAAACACCGTCAATCCCATCCCAATCGCGATCGCGGTAATAATCCGTACAATTCGGGTAATCTGGACTTCTAACGTACTGGCTTCTCTCTTCACCTCTGTCGTCAAGTGCGCCACCTGTCCGAATTCCGTCTGTGTCCCCGTTGCATACACCACCGCCACCGCCCGCCCCGCTGCCACCGTCGATCCGGCTAAAACTAGGTTGGCGATCTCCGCCGGATTTACCCGCTCTTGCAACGGCTGTTCCCCCTGTCTGAGCAAGGTTTTCCCACCACGAATCGGTACAGTCTCCCGCAGACTCACTGGTTCTGCATTCCGCGCTACGGGTAAAGATTCACCCGTCATCACCGACACATCGATCGATAAACTTTCCGCTGAGACTAGCCGCGCATCAGCCGAAATTCGATCGCCCTCTTCCAGTTGCATCACATCACCACGTACCAACTCCCGCGCTGGAATCTGCTGGAGCTGACCGTTCCGCTCCACCTTTACCTGCATCGGCAATACTTTTTTCAAAGCAGCCAAAGCTTGCTCGGCTTGAAACTCTTGCCAGAAGCTAAAAATTGCATTAATCCAAATCACCGCCCAAATTGCCCAACCGAGTTCGGGAGTGCGCGAAATAAATGCTAAAGTCCCAGCCACCCAGAGCAGTAACGCCATAAAGTGGGTCAATTGGTCGGTAAACCGCAGCCATAGGGGACGCTGGGCGGGTTCTGGTAATTCATTCGCACCGAATTGTTGCAATCTGCGGGCGGCTTCATCGTCGGACAAGCCACTGGAGGCACTGTTTAGAGTTTCATAGACTGATTCGACGGGTAATGCCCAAATCGGTTGATGAGGTGATGCCATATGCCGATCCTATATTTTTCGAGCTAGTCCAGCACCCAATTAGGAGTTTTTTTTGGATACATAGTTATAGAGACTAGATCCATAAGTTGAGGAACTTGTGAGTTCGATCGATTACAAACACTGGATTTAAGTGATGCATTCAATTTGCGACGAACTTGACCTAAGTTGATTAGGCTGAGATCGATGGCATCTGATTTGTTATACTGCGAGAGATTCAAATATGGGTCAATTCTAGATAGGAAGGTACGTGATGCTAGATAGCAAAAGGGAAGTAGATGAAGAACTATCGGATACCGATCTGAGCTTGGGCATCGATCTAGATGAAGATGAAAGCATAATTCAGCCGTTCGATCCTGAATTAATCAGGGTTGAAACACGATCTATGACAGTCGATCTGTTGTTGCAACGCATTAAATATGAAGAACTCGATCTAGCTCCAGATTTTCAACGAAAAGGTGGTATCTGGAACGATCGTACAAAGAGTCGTCTTATTGAATCAATTTTGATTAGAATTCCTCTTCCAGCTTTTTATTTGGATGCAACTGATGAAGACAAATGGATTGTTATTGATGGGTTGCAACGACTAACAACCCTGAAAATGTTTATCAGCGATAAATCTCTGAAACTTTGCGGCCTTGAATTCTTAGTTCAACTTGACGGCAAGAATTTTGATGAGTTACCACGTAATTTACAAAGAAGAATTGTTGAAACACAAGTTACAGTTTATTTGATTGAAAAGGGAACGCCTAGTGAAGTTAAGTTTAATATTTTCAAACGTATTAACACAGGCGGATTGCCTTTGTCATTACAGGAAATTCGTCATGCTTTAAATCAAGGTAAATCCACTAAATTCTTAGAAGAGCTTAGTGGATTTACTGAATTTAAGCAAGCAACTGATGGGAGTATCTCTGGTAAACGCATGGCAGATCGAGAGTTCATCCTCCGTTTTGTCGCGTTTGCTATTTATCCTTATTATGAATATAAATCCAAGGAATTTGATAGTTTTTTGAGTGATGTGATGGCAGCAATAAACATTATGGACGAACAAAAGCTGGAGGACTTGAAGCAAAAATTTCGTAAGGCTATGATTACTGCTTACGCAATTTTTGGTGATGATGCTTTTCGCAAGCGTTATAAATTAGATGCCGGAAGATCTCCGGTAAATAAGGCTTTATTTGAATCTTGGTCAGTTAATTTTATCAACTTAAATGATGAGCAGATTAAAATGTTGATAGAGCGTAAAGATCAATTGAAAGGTAAATTCATTGAGATGATGAACGATCTCGAAAAAGATCCTAGATTTGACGCAGCTATTTCGCAAGGGACTGGAGATCCAAACAAGGTCAAACGTAGATTTAGTGCCGTCGAGGAGTTAATTCGAGAGGTTTTAAAATGATTGAAAGACTACAGCTAAAAAATTTCAAGCGGTTTGAGAATCAATCATTAGAACTTGGTGCATTATCTCTCCTTTCCGGTTTAAATGGTATGGGTAAATCATCCGTTTTACAATCTTTACTATTATTGCGTCAATCATATCAACAAGGATTATTAGAGTCTACTGGTTTAGCTTTAAATGGAGATCTAGTCTATATTGGTACTGCGAAAGATGCCCTATTTGAGGATGCAAAAGAAAATAAAATTGAGTTCTCGATCTCTTTTACCAATGGAAATGAAGCAAATTGGCAGTTTGATTACGATCCTGAATCAGATATTTTAGGAATAATTTCACAGGCAATGGCACCTGTGACTTATCAATCTAGCTTGTTTGGCGATCATTTTCAATACCTGCAAGCTGAACGAATCGGGCCTCGAACTTCTTTTGGAATGTCTGATTTTCAAGTGCGACAGCATCATCAATTAGGAACTAAAGGTGAGTATACAGCTCATTTTTTATCAATCTTTCGAGATTCTCAAATCCCAATTCCCGATCTCAGTCATCCTCATGGCAAGTCATTAAATTTGTTAAGTCAGGTGGAAGCCTGGTTAGGTGAAATTAGTCCCGGAACGCGAATTCATATTCTTGCTAACCCAAGTATGGATTTGGTAAGCTTACAATATTCGTTTGGATTAAGCCAAGAATATCGCGCGACTAACGTCGGATTTGGCATTACTTATACGCTGCCTGTAATTACAGCTATTCTCTCAGCTAAACCAGGATCGTTACTACTAATTGAAAACCCAGAGGCACACCTCCATCCTAAAGGACAAGCTCGGATGGGTAACTTATTGGCACAGGCAGCGGCGAAGGGTGTGCAAATTATGGTAGAGACTCACAGCGATCATGTGTTGAATGGAATTCGTTTAGCCGTACACGGAGGTAATCTTGACCCTAATGCAGTCCGATTACACTTTTTTCAGAGACAAGAATCTGAAGGACAAATTGTTAGCGAAGTTATTTCTCCTCGAATGAATCGTAGAGGTAGAATCGATCAATGGCCTGATGGATTCTTCGATGAATGGGATAATAGTCTAGAAGCACTTTTAGCACCAATAAAGGAATGAGTATTTCATGACTATTGAAATGGTGTTCAATGAACTTTCGCTTGCAATTCCTCTTAGTAACAAGCAAATTGCTCGCAGACAAATGACTAAATTCATCGATACGTTACTTATGGCAACAGGCAACGGAATCAAAAGAAAGTTGTCTACTAAGAATGACTTTGATTACTTGCTATTATCTCTTGATTATCAAATAGTTCAGTGGCGCAATGATTCAGAAGTGGAAAGAGAAGAGCGTAGTTTCTTGAGGACGTTACAAGATAAAAACGATCCTCCATTACCAGATATTGCTGATCTGTCAGTTGAAACTAACTATTTAGGAACTCGATCTATTGGACTTGAGTATGCTTTCGTATTTGAAGCTTTAGCCATAAGTATTCAATCCAATGAAGAGTGGGATGACGATCGATTAAAATTAACTGTCATGAAGTTAGAAGAAGGGGGTGAATTAATTGAGGATACGATTGATATATTTCATGCCAGTTCTGGAAATCATATACTAAATCATCTTAACTGGATTGCCGAGCGAAATCGAACTCATATTATCAATGGTAGCGACTTGTGGACTCGAAGGAAAGAACTTCTTCCAAATCTAAAATTCTGTGATTCAACTTCCGAACAGATTATTGCTTTGCAAGAGGGTCATTTGATGTTACGTCCTATTATTAGACGATTATTTGAGCTTGAAAACTATTGTAAAAACTGGCAAACTGGAGCATTTTCGCCAGAGAATTTACCATGTTTGGCGACGACAGAAAGCCAGGTAACGTTACAGAAATATGGTGCAGAACGTAACTTTGTATGTCCAGATACTCAAAAACGGATGTTTAGTTGGCATGTTCGGCTAACTCCTATGGCTTGGCGAATTTACTTTATTCCCGAAGAACCAAATCTCTCTAATCAAATAGGAAAAATGACAATTGGTTATATTGGTTCTCATCTTCGTACTGCTCGTTTTAATTAGTAGTGGGAAACTTACTCAGAGGTTTAAAAAATCCGATTAAAACTATCCTGAGAAAATATGTTCTTAGCCATTTGATGAATTTCTAGACATATTCATCATAAGTATTCCAACTAGTAGATCCAAGGAATCAACTTTTTTACAGAAGTAGAGTAACTAGCATAATCTGCAAACTTGTCTGTCAGCCAAACTTCTTCCTTTCTTGACTTAGCATCAAAAAACACAAACAAAACGATCGAACCTACCAGATGTACCCAACTCATCTGCCAACTCGCATAGGCTAAAGCCAGATAAATCACCCCACTATACATCGGATGTCTGACCAGACCGTAAATACCAGTTTTCACTAACTGCCCATCATTTTTAGGATGCGGTAATGGTGTAAGATTTTGACCCAAATCGAATAGCGATCGACCTAAGAAAACTATTGCCAAAACACCAAAGATCGCTGTCAAAATCCAGATTGAGTACTGCCAAACAGATAAATCTAACTCGATCGAGCTAGGTCTAGTCGGCGGTAGCAGGGCAAATACAAGTAGTAAAACTCCCTGAGCAATTACCCAGTATTCACCCCGATCGCCCCGCCACCAATTAGTTGTGACACCCCAATCTGATAATAATTTCATAGGTTATTTATCATCATTTTAGCTGATCGATCTTGATCGCAATTTAATTTCATTACGCTCTCATCATCCGGCTGCTGACACCATCAGTCGTGCGTCCGCTCATTTCGCTCGGATACACCCGATAGATTGCCACTACTTCGGCTCGTCCCCAGGAATCGATCCAAGTACGGTTAAGCGCAGGAGAAAGTGTGGGATTAGTTTCTTTAATTAATTTTCTGACTCGTTCGATATCAGCTTTTTCAGTCAGTCGTTTTGCTTGCCCAGCCACAATTACACTGCGCCAATGCAGGGGATCGTCAATTATTTCTTCGACTTGGAGACAGATATCTGGACTAGCATCGATGTCATGAGTCTTCATCCCTTCAGTGGTGAACATATAAATTTCTTCACCTTCGAGGTAGTAATGCATGGGCATCACATAGGGTTTGCCTTCATGGGTAAAACCAAGATGTCCATAGCCAATTTTGCGTAATAGCTCGTAGATTTCTGTGGAACTCATTTCGTCGATATCTAACATAATTATGCTCCTAATGATTCGATCTAGTCGTGTTCAATTGTTAGTAAAACGGGTTGGCAATGCCTGTCGATTTTGATTTTGATGCCTTGGGCGAATTCAGCTTCGAGATCTTCAACAAAGCCTGTGCTAGCTGCTTTAGCTTCCTGAGCACCTGCAAATGGGCCAAAATAGTAGGTGCATTTGGGCTGTTCGGTGAAAATTTCAATCCACCAAGCTTTGCAGTAAACATTTAAAGCATGAGTCCAAAGATTTAAGACCTTTGTTGATAGTTTGTGATTTATAATTGGATGAGCGTTGGCGTTAGCCTCTCCTTGGAGAATCGACGATTGTAAGTTCGAGTGAAAAGATGGGTAGATCGATGTAAAAGGCTCATTACTCAATGTCATAGTATTTGCTCCTTTAGCGTAAGTTTTTGTGTAAATGCTGTGAATTCAAACCATTGCCGATCGCCACAAATCGCCCATCAGAAAGAGGATTAATCGAAATCTCTCCACTCTCCAGCCAAGTAGCTAATAGCGGTGGAATGACTACCCGATCGAGATAGCTATGCAATTTCTGACCATCGAGAATTTCCCGTTCTAGTAACACTGCCGCCACCTCTTTTAGTAGCTCTTGATTATGTGCCAGAATCGCCCCAGCAATTTGGTGGGCATTGTCAATTAGGTGTTTGACTTCTCGATCGATCTCGGACTCGACTTCTGGACTAAGCGGACGACGGGGATTGCCCCAGCCACCGAGGAATTGACTGGCAGATCGATCGAATGCCATTGGCCCCAGTTGCTTGCTCATGCCGTAAATAGTCACATAGCGATCGGCTAAATCGGTGGCTTTTTGGATATCGTCACTAGCTCCAGTCGAGACTTTACCCATAATCAATTCTTCTGCCGATCGCCCGCCCAACAGCATGGCGATCTGACCACGCAATTCATCTTCCAACATCAAAAAGCGATCTTCCTGGGGAAGTTGCAGGGTATAGCCCAATGCGGCAACGCCACGGGGGACAATTGAGATCTTTTCAATCGATCCAGATCCTGGCATTAAAGAACCGACGATCGCATGACCGACTTCGTGATAGGCAACCGTTTCTTTTTCGATCTCATTTAGGACGCGAGATTTCTTCTCTAGTCCAGTCAGGATCCGCTCGATCGCTTCTTCAAAATCGGACATGGTAACGGCGACTCGATCGTGACGAGCCGCTAATAAAGCCGCTTCATTGACCAAATTCGCCAGATCTGCACCCGCGAAACCAGGCGTGCGGGCGGCTAATTTCAGCAAATCCACATCATCCGCCATTTTGACATTGCGGGCATGAACGACCAAAATTGCTTGCCGACCAAGTTTGTCTGGTCGATCGACTACAATCTGCCGATCGAACCGTCCAGGTCGCAGTAAAGCTGGATCGAGGACTTCTGGACGGTTGGTCGCCGAGAGCAAAATCACGCCCGTATTAGACGCAAAACCATCCATTTCCGACAACAATTGATTCAATGTCTGTTCGCGTTCGTCATTCCCGCCCATCGGGGAATTGGCACTAGATCGAGATTTGCCCAAAGCATCCAATTCATCGATAAACACGATACAGGGAGCCTGCTGTTTAGCTTGCTCGAATAGTCCCCGCACTCTGGCGGCACCGACTCCGACAAACATTTCAATAAATTCCGAACCGGAAATACTAAAGAATGGCACTCCAGCCTCGCCTGCGATCGCTTTCGCCAACAGGGTTTTACCCGTCCCTGGTGGCCCGACTAACAACACGCCTTTGGGAATTTTGGCTCCCAAGTTGACGTATTTATCGGCATGTTTGAGGAAATCGACAATTTCTTGGAGTTCGGCTTTGGCTTCATCGACTCCAGCCACATCCTCAAACGTCACCCCAGTATCACCTGCCGTATAAGTTCTTGCCCGACTGTTGCCCATCCCTAAGATGCCCATGCCGCCTTGCCGCTCGGCACCACTAAATCTCGACCAGAGCGAAAGAAACAGTAACGGAAATATAAACCAGCTCAAAATCGACCAAACTCCACTCAGTGGGCTGGGTGCAGGTACTGAATATTCAACCTGATGAGTGCGAAGAATTTTAGCCAGTTCGGGATCTTCGGCTAGTTTTCTAGTGACAAAGACATTTTCGGCTTTAGTACCCTTGGATTTAGCCACAGGTGCCGATTTTAGCTCGTACTGAATTTCCTGGTTATCAATCGTCGCCTTAACTACCTGCCCAGCTTCGACCTGCTGGATGAATTCGCTATAAGATTTACGGGGATAGCTTTGACCCGACCACGCCATTACAACTAGCAGCCAAATCAGGAAGATTAAACCACTCGGAATCGGCACATTTAATCCAGTAGCTTTACGATCGTTGTCAATCGGCATAGATCGACCTTCCTTGAATACGATGGAATCTAAGTTCCACTGTATGACTCAAATCTAAAGAACTTGTGAGGAAATCAGATCGAATTGTCAGAACGAATGATTTTGACCAACAGCCACACGCCCAGAATGCTTGCTGCGCCGAATAAAATATTACTCAGCAATTGCAACTCTGGCGTTTGAGCATTGGTAGAAACAATTGCCGCGCCGATAATTAAGGCACCGACAACCGTACTAAACGATCGCCGATTGGCACCATCATTGACACTGCGCTGAACTCCATCTAAATCTTTAATCTCGATCTTGAGCTTTAACGTTTCTGAACTAAATCGATCGAGCAAAAAAGCCAACTGGCGCGGTGACTGAAGTGAAAGTTGCTTTAATTCCAAGCCAGTTCTGAGTAAAGATTGCACCAAATCATCACCAATTAACTGTCGCTGAAACATATCCGTCATCAGCGGTCGCACTTCCTCAAATAAATTAATTTCTGGATTAAACTGCCGCCCGACTCCCTCTAGATTTGCCAAAGACTTAGCAAATAAACCAATATTACTCGGCCAGCGGAGATTGTTGCGCCGTGCGGCTTGGAGGACTTCATAGAAAGCCTCACTTGCGTTCATATTCTGCAAGCTGAGATTATTGTATTTGTGCAGCAATCGATCGTAATCCCACTCCAGGCGAGATAGATCGAGTTCGCCCATTGGTTCGGCTAACTGGAGCGTAATTTGGGTGCAGCGTTGAGCATCGCTGCTAATAATCGCCAAAATCATCTCGATTAAGGCTGCCTGGGTCTTTTTGTCGAGTCGCCCCATCATCCCACAATCTAACACCGCTACCCGACCATCGTTGAGATAAAATAAGTTGCCTGGATGGGGATCGGCATGAAATAAACCATCGACTAGATACTGTTGAAAGAATGCTCGAAAGCAAAGCACCGTAATCGCTTTGCGTTCGTCTTCAATGTTGCCACCATACTCTTTACCTGTAAACTGTGCTGCTAAAATTGGCACCCCATCCAGCCATTCCAACACCAATAAAGTTTTGGTAGATAACTGGAGATCGACTTCTGGCACCATAATCTTCTTGGTGTCAAACCAGCGTCCCGCCAACAAATTCTGTCGTAGTGCCTCGGTGTAACGTGCTTCCTGAGTGAAATCCAATTCAGCTTGGAGTGCGGTGCTAAATTCAGCCGCCAGCGATACGAGATCGTAACGTTTGCCAAAGTCAGTTCCAGACAGCAATTCGGCGACTTGTTTAATTAGCCCGATATCTCTCATCACCAACCTGTCGATGCCTGGACGCTGCACCTTGAGAGCCACCTGTCGCCCACTACTTTTCAGCACTGCTCGATGAGTCTGCGCGATCGATCCTGCGGCAATTGGTACTCGATCGATCTCGCTAAAAACTTCGCCCAGATGCCCCTGAATCTGCGCCTGTAAGACCGTTTCAATCTCTGACCAATCAATCGGCGGTACATTCGATTGGAGATCGCTGAGGGCGGTAATATAGTCCGGTGGCAGTAGATCTGGTCGCGTACTCAGCAGTTGCCCTAGCTTGACATAGACTGGCCCCAAATCGACCAAAATACTACGAAGAATCGCTGGAGGTGGGATGTCTACTCGTTCATTTAGGGTCGATTTGGTCGAATCTCCAGCTACTTGCTTGACTTTACCGATCGTTAAAATCTGTCGCATGTAGTCCCAGCCATGCTGCAACAGCACTTGAGCTATTTCCCGCTGTCTGGAACTATCGATCTTGGTGATTGCAGTCATTTCGCGATTAGCTCCTGAAAAGTGATTGCTACTTGATTAATGAGTCGAAAAGTTGTTGGTATCACCTATCAATTATAGCGATTAGGTCTAGATCGATTAAATTGTCATCTTCACAAGTTCTTCATTTTAATCGACTAATCTTAGATCACTAAAAGTTTTAAATGTAGTCTGGTGAGAAAGATGAAAAAGGGAATCAAAGTTATCTTACTCGAAGTTCATCGAGATTTAGACCGAGATTTTCGGGGTGATACGATCCACCCTTCGACGATGGAAATTGTGGCAGAATTGGGTTTAGCAGATCGATTATTAGCATTACCCCACACCAAGATTTCGGAATAAATATTCAACCGCCCAGTGGTGGGCCATTTCAGGAAATCTGCTTAGTCAGCCGCTTAAATCAGGCGTTGTCAGGGTGGCAAGTTTAGCAAAAGTTCAACGTCAGCGCGAACTGCCCACACGGATTATTCAAAGTTTTCAATCGATCGCTCAAAACAGAATTGTTGCCCAAGCTCTGGCTACCACCGACACAGAGTTTAAATTACCTTGGGTAATGCGTTTACCTTGGTTCCATTATCTCCCACCACATTTAATCGGCTTGGGAGTATTTGCGGTTCATGTTCGATGCTAGAGAATTAAACCAAAATTGGCAAGGGCAACTGATAAATTATCCTTGCCAAGTTCTTGAAGATACACCCAAAACAGTTCACTAGCGAGGGCTAAGATGTAATCGATTGCCAATGCCAGGATTGATTGCTGGTGCTAAATCTCGATTAGGTGTCTTTGCTAGAAAAGACTGTAACTCTGCGCTAGTAAATTGATAATCGTAGCCCTTGGCAAGCTCAATGATAGTATTGAAATCGGTAGCTATTTGAATTTTTCTTTGCAAGGAGTTGTCTTCTTTTACTATTGCAAAGAAATTGCGAACATTTTTCATATCCATAAGATTACCTCTCCTTTTCAGTCTCTAAATTTATTTCCTATTTCTCAGCCCAAGGGGATGATAAATCGAGTTCTAGCTCAGTGCTGTTTGACTCTGGAGCTTGATGATCCATGAGTGCGGCTGTTGAGATGGCAGCGATACCAGAAGGTGAGCTAACGCCAGCGATCGATGGCGTTAGAATCTCTTTAGTAACTCGCCACGAAGATTGCATCCCCACTTTGCCAGCTTTCTCAAATTTCCAACATCCTCGCACAAAGAAATTACTGTCTGGGGCGCAGTGTGGTTTTGTGCTAATGAGCTGTTCTACTTCATCACTAGAAACAATCCAACCCTGAGCATCAGCTTGTTCTAAAATTGACATATACCACAGCGGATTCGATGGATTTTGATGTTTGTGGATGGATGTTTCTAGTTGCTCCAACCGACTAGAAATATTTGCCAATAACTCTTCTAGATGGTTGCTCAGTTGTGATGATGTTACTAAATCTGGCTGCTGCTTGGCAATTTCAATTTCAACTAGTGGATCGATCGAACCATTAGTATCGTTATTATTTTGTCCCAACGATGTTGCAGGTGGATTTGCTGCTGCTGATACATCTTCTTGGACAGAGAAAGATTGACTAGCGGGATTTTCGACATAGCCATTGGTTGCTGGGGATGATGTTTGTTGCTGCCCCCGATCAGGATTTACCAACACCCGATTTACTTCTGCGGCGAGATGTTTGAGATAAATAGCCGTATCCTGACTACCCCTTGCGGCTAATTGGGCAGCTACCTGATTCATCGCCTGAACTAGCCCTTCATTGATTAGATCTGGGTGTTGGCTCAAGATTGCTACTTCATCGCCTTTTTCGCATTCGAGGATAGTTTGAATCAATTGAAAATAGCTTGGCGATTGATTTTCTATGGCTGGCTCAGTCCGTGGATTTTGTTGCAGCAAATGAGTCAGTTGAGCTGCCCAATAGTGCAGGAATTTTGCAGCAGGCAGATTTCCCTCGCTGTTGAGTTGCTCGGTAACTTGTGCCATCACACCGACAAGTTCGGCATCAATTAACTCTTCATGTTGCTGAAGTAATAACCACTCTTCTCCTTTGGCACATTGCAACAAAGCTTCAATTAGACGTAAGTATGTATTGAGATGAAGTGTATCCATGTGAGCCTTCCTTGGCAATATCATCATCTTCACTGTAGATAGACAAGTTGAGGAACTTGTGAAGATCATCGAGCAGCAAATACAATCTCAAACCTTTTTCCAGAATTCTACAAAAAATTCAACATTACCAATTGGCTCAACTTCATGTTCTACTTGTGGAAGTACGATGCCTGGAGAGGTTCCGCCAACGAGGATTATTTCAGTATGATATGGATCGTGAACCCGATACCTGAGACTACCAGAATGAACGTGAATTTTACCCCATACGCCTCTTTTGGTGGTGTGTCGAGATCTCAAGCCCTTTGGGATCGAATCGTTGGTAAATGAGAGTGTACGTCGATAGGGAGCATAACCAGCGGGGATCTCTTGCCTATCGCACAACACACAATTGAGGAGTTGTCCCAGATGCTCGGAACGTCCTAATTCTGTAATCACCCACGGACGCGGAAAAAAGGGCGGTTCGCGACGGGTATGCTGGCAATGTCCACAGTCTAATTCGGCGACCCAATGTTGCTCAAAATCTTGATGAAATCCAACGATCGATCGATGCAATGTTAGTCTCCTTTATGCTAATAACTTAAAAGTTTAAATCTCATTTTTACAGATCTGTTCTTGCTCTATCTGAGTAATATTCGATAAGTTTACTTCTGCTATCGATCTCATCGCATCTTCAGTAAAAAAGGCTTGATGCCCCGTAATTATCACATTCGGAAATGTCATCAGTCGCGCAAACGTATCATCTTGAATAATCTCATCTGAGAGATCTTCAAAAAACAGTTCTGATTCCTGTTCATATACATCTAAACCCAATGATCCAATTTGCCCCGATTTGAGTGCGACAACGATCTCGTTGGTATCGATTAATGCCCCTCGTCCGGTATTAATTAGCATTGCGTGAGGCTTCATTTTGGCGATCGCATCTGCATTTACGAGATGATAAGTTTCTGGAGTTAATGGACAGTGTAGAGTGATAATATCCGATCGACCAAACAGTTCGGGCAGATCGACATATTCGACTCCGATTTTTTCACATTCAGAATTGCGATGTAGATCGTAAGCTAGTACTTTACAGCCAAAACCCGTCATGATTTTGGCTACGACTCGCCCAATTTTACCAGTGCCAACAATCCCAATCGTCCGCCCGTGTAAATCGAATCCTAGTAGTCCTTCTAGTGCAAAATTACCTTCTCGAACGCGGTTATAAGCCCGATGCAATTTGCGGTTAAGCGTGAGGATCAATCCCACCGCATGTTCGGCGACAGCATAGGGCGAATAAGCGGGAACGCGGACTACTTTGATCCCCAATGTCTTGGCGGCTGGCAGATCGACATTGTTATATCCCGCACAGCGCAAGGCAATTAACTTCACCCCATGATTTGCGAGAAATTCTAGGGTGGATCGATCGACTTGATCGTTCACAAAAACGCAAACAGCCGTTGCATTGGTGGCGAGACAAGCAGTTTGTCGATTGAGTCGTGGTTCAAGAAATGTTAGCTCATGTTGATGTTGAATATTTGCGGCTGTGAGAAATTGGCGATCGTATGATTTGGTACTAAAAATAGAAACTTTCATTGTTAATTATAATTTTGCCAACACGTCTAAATCGTCTACCGATCTCAACCTACAGCTAAAAAATGATAATCCTGTGAAGATATTTACTTTCTGCATTTTTGCTAACTTTCTTCACAAGTTCCTCAAATTGTCGATCTAAACTCAAACATATCGACAATCTGCCCATTGCCACCAAAGGACTGGATTATGCTCAGTACTGCTCCTCACTTGATGACTGAACCCGCTCGCGCCCAAGCATTAATTTTGTGGTTCGACGAAGTTAGCATTGCCGATCTTCCCCTAGTCGGGGGGAAAAATGCCTCTCTGGGCGAAATGATCCAGCAACTCGCGCTCAAAGGCGTGAACGTGCCGAATGGGTTTGCCACCACTGCGGCTGCTTACCGCTATTTTATTGCCCAAGCGGGTTTAGAACCTAAACTGCGGCAGATTTTTGCGGACTTAGATGTAGATAATCTCCAAAATTTGCGACAGCGCGGCGAGCAGGCTCGATCGTTGATGTTGAATACGCCGTTCCCACAAGAATTAGAACTGGCGATCGCGACAGCTTATACTAAACTCTGCTCTCTATATGGCGGTGATGGAGCAGATTGCGATCTCCTCGCCCCGATTCATCCTAATCTAGTCGAAGATTGTCTCCACAATACGGATGTAGCAGTGCGATCGAGTGCCACCGCCGAAGATTTACCCGATGCGAGTTTTGCTGGACAGCAAGAGACTTATTTGAACGTCCACGGGGTCAAGCAGGTGCTCGAAGCCTGTCATAAATGCTTCGCCTCGATTTTTACCGATCGAGCGATTTCCTACCGCACAGCGCGAGGATTCGACCATTTAAATGTG
>JANNBD010000360.1:0-11472 GCA_031385105.1 Chamaesiphon sp. OTE_78_metabat_374 | reverse complement strand
TTGAATGCCTACCAGTACTACCTGGGATAAATCTTGGCAGCATTCATTAATTTCTGAAGCTATTCTAACTATCATCCGCCGAATTTCGTCAGCCGAGAGGATTTCAACGATCGAATTAGACATCTCAGTGAATGTTAAAGGGACAGACGGCGAGTTTAATTTCCCACTGATTTAATTATGCCCTGACTAAAACTGTAGATTGCCGTCAAAAATAAAGTTAGCCTGAATAAATCACTAACTACGGTATCGGGTAATTTCGGTAAATAACGTGTGCCTACTTGTGCGCCCAGCAAACCACCAATTCCTAAAATGACACCTTGACTAAATAGTACATGACCGTTGATGCTGTGTCCGATCGTCGCAGAGACAGCAGTGAGCATCACGACACCCAAACTTGTCTGAATTGCTACCTTAATTGTCTCCCCCAGCAGCAACATCTGCAAAGGCACCATAATCGCCCCACCACCGACTCCCATTAAACCAGCCACCAATCCTGCCAGAATACCTGTAATGGTAGCTGAGAAACCCTTTCTTGCCGTGGATGAGGTGCTCGATGTCGTCTCAATTAGCTGTTGTTTTAATCCGACTAGATAAATATTCGTCAGCATCATTGCAGCGAATCCAAATAATAGCCAATGCGCTGGAATATACTGAACCAAAGCTGCGCCAAGTTGAGCTGCAAATAGCGCAGGTACACCGAGCAAGCCAACTTTCCGCCAGTCGACATACCCCATCCGCCAATTTTGAATACTTCCCGATAATGAAGTGAGCAAAATAGCCAGACTACTAGTCCCGATCGCATTAATTGGACTAAAACCGACGTACACCATCAATGGTACCAGTACTGAGCCACCACCAATTCCCAAGACTCCCGCCAACATCCCAGCAACCAAACCACCCACTACCAGTATTCCTAACTCTCCAGGCACGCTGACTCCTCTAGATATTGCAGAATATTAAGCTTATCTCGATCCGGCTAGCCACCACCAACCTTTTTCCCTAACCTAGAGAGGGTAGTTGATAGTTAATAGTTGATAGTTGTTGGCGTAGCCTTTTCGTAGGAAAATAGTTAATTTCTATTCACCATTCACCACCCACCATTCACCATTCACCATCCACCAATTTCATGGCATACCAGTGGTTTAAATCCTTTCACATTGTCGGTTTCACAGTTTGGTTTGCCGGATTGTTTTATCTGGTGCGGTTGTTTATCTACCATGTCGAGGCAAATGAAAAGCCAGAACCTGCACGGAGTATCCTCACAGCGCAGTACCAGATCATGGAACAGCGGCTCTATAGTATTATTACTACGCCTGGAATGCTGGTGACGATCGCGATGGCAATTGGGATTATTTCAACTGAGCCAGCAATTATTCATGAGCGGTGGTTACATATCAAACTGGGCTTAGTCGCACTATTGATTGGTTATCATTTTTATTGCAAGAGTTTAATGAAAAAGCTTGCTATGAATGAGTGTAAGTGGAGCAGCCAGCAGTTGCGCGGACTGAATGAATTACCTACTTTGTTCTTAGTTGCGATCGTTTTATTGGCAATCTTTAAAAACAACTTACCAACTGATATTACAGGTTATCTGATTGTTGGTTTAGTTGTGGTTATGGCTGCAACAATTCAACTTTACGCTCGTAAACGTAGATTAGATGGTGAGAAGATCGCATCATCTACACCAGAATTAAATGCATAGTCAATTAGTCGAAGAAGCCGCCGAGATTTTAGCTGGTGGGCAGTGCCCATCCTACAGATATATTTATTTCCACCATTCACCATTCACCAATTCTAGATGCCGACCAAATTAAACTATACATCCACAGATATTCAAGCAATATTTAATCGAATTGCACCTGTATACGATCGATTAAACAACGATCTCAGTTTAGGTATTCACTGGGTGTGGAAACAAATGGCTGTATCTTGGAGTGGTGCTAAAACTGGATCTAATTGTCTAGATATCTGCTGTGGTAGTGGTGACATTACTCAACTTTTAGCAAAACAAATTGGCACTACAGGTATAGTTGTTGGTGCTGATTTTGCGCCCGCACAGTTGGCAAATGCCGCAACGAGAATTGCGAGTATTTACCCACCGCTAACGAATATTGATTGGGTAGAAGCTGACGCGCTCGACTTACCATTTGCTGATAATTATTTTGATGCAGCGACGATGGGTTATGGATTGCGAAATGTCACTGATATTCCGCGCTGTTTGACAGAGCTATATCGCGTGCTAAAGATTGATAGTAAGGTGGCAATTCTTGATTTTCACCGTCCCAGTGGCAAGCTAATCCGTCGCTTTCAGCAATGGTATCTAGATCAGATTGTGGTACCCAAGGCAGCTCAATTGGGGATGACGGATGAGTATGCTTATTTGAATCCTAGTCTCGATCAATTCCCTACTGGTATCGAGCAAGTAGAATTAGGATTAGCGGCTGGATTTAGTCACGCAACTCATTACCCGATCGCAGGTGGTATGATGGGCATCTTGGTATTGACGAAGTAATGCGATCGCAAAGTGAATCGAAATAATATCCTACTAATAACTATCGGTGTAATTGGACTAGGAATTAGTTTGATTATTACTGTTGGATCTTCGGTTGCTGCAATCGTGATTGGAAGTCGCAATTCAGGACAACAATAGTTTTTGCTAAGATTTCATTGACTGATTAGTTATCTGAATCAAGCTTTCTAGTACAGAGCGGAGCGATATCTCTGTTTCTGCATCGACTATTTCACCTTGTTTACTTAATTTAGCTGAAACAGCCGGAATACACAGTATTGATTCTTCAGGTATTTCTGCCATCATCATTTTGAGGGTTTGCACCAGCGAGGCGTTGGCTTTTTCGCCACCATCTGGAGACGGTGAGGCACTAATCACCGCAGTGGGTTTGTGCATGAATTCACCGGAAGAGACAATCCAATCGAGGGCATTTTTGAGCACGCCCGGAACACCATGCGCGTATTCCGGTGTACAGAAAATAATCGCGTCAGCTTGACTAATCTGGCTCCGCCAATCTTGGACGGATATCAGCTCTCGATTATCATCAATTTCAGGGTTAAAATGAGCAAGAGTGCCAATGCCATCGTAGATCTTGATCAATACGTCTTCAGATGCTAAATTTGCCAATACCCGTAAAATATTTGTATTGGAAGAGTTAGCACGAAGGCTTCCAGAGATTGCCAAGATTTTTATCATAGTTCGATTCTAAATTATTTGAATAAATAATCTTAGTGAGTTTATCAAAATACAGATTGGCTTGAAATTGCTCAGAACCTATTTGGTGGACAATGCCCACCCTGCAAAAAAAAATTAAAACTTAGACTAATCTCCCAACTCCGAACCCCCAACTCCTAACGCCCTCGCGTTATAATTCTTTACAGAAGTACAATCAAAAGCCAGCCATGACTAAACCAGTACTAAATAGTTTTTTCCTCGGACGCGCTTTAGCAGAGAGCCTCAATGACAAGCTGGGTGAGGCTTTGACTTATACCCTGAGCGAATTGGGAAAGATTAATGCCGAGCAGGGTGAGAAACTGCGCCAGTTTACTCAAGAAGTAATTGATCGAGCAGCACGAGAAACCACCAGCGCGGGTGGGAACACTACTACAGTATCCTCTACGGGGCAAACTGTGGATGTCCAGGAAACGATCGACGATCTCAGAGCCGAGATCGCGAGACTCAGAGCTGAAATTCAAAACCATCGCCAACAAGGTTAATCCCCAGCGGTTAGTTGCGAGGAGCAGTAAATCATCAACCACTACCAACTACCAATATAAATTCTGTGACTGCTACTTCCGAATCCTACGTAACCTCTAGCGACGATAGACTATCTTCACCACACCAAGATACTGTGTCTGAGCTAGCGATCATTGCTGTTCCCCAGAATACGCCAGAGCCACCGCACAACGACAATCGATCCTACCGCTGGAATAAAACTAACTACTCTAAGCGACGACGGAAAATTGATATTTGGTCATTTTTCCTAAGATTCCTGAATGGTTCTTGGCTCGACGGTAAGAAGTGGAGCTATATTGGGGGCTATACGGAGGCAAAACAGGCGGCACGGAAGCGGCGGCAAGCGATTTGGATTCGGGATACGTTTCTGGAATTAGGGCCGACTTTCATCAAGTTAGGGCAGCTATTCTCAACTCGTGCGGATTTATTTCCAGCGGAATATGTTGAGGAACTCTCGAAATTACAGGATCGGGTACCAGCATTTGCTTATGCTCAGGTAGAAGAAATTATCACGCGCGACTTGGGCAAAAGTGTTCCTGAATTGTTCGCTAGTTTTGAGCGGTTGCCGCTAGCAGCAGCTAGTTTGGGGCAAGTCCATCTGGCACGGCTACACACGGGAGAAGAAGTAGTTGTCAAGGTGCAACGCCCAGGACTGCATAAATTATTTACGATCGATCTCGAAATTCTGCGCGGGATTGCCAAGTACTTCCAAAACCATCCCAAATGGGGGAAGGGTGGACGGGATTGGTTGGGAATCTACGACGAATGCTGCCGGATTCTGTGGGAAGAAACTGATTATATTAGCGAAGGTCAAAACGCAGATACGTTTAGACGCAACTTTCGATCGCAAGAATGGGTCAAAGTTCCTCGTGTCTATTGGCGGTATTCTTCCACTCGCACCCTAACCTTACAGTACCTCCCAGGCATCAAAATCAGCCATTACGAAGGATTAGAAGCGGCAGGACTCGATCGACAGGCGATCGCCCGTCAGAGTGCCACTGCTTATCTCCAGCAACTGCTCACCGATGGCTTTTTTCACGCCGATCCACATCCGGGAAATGTAGCGATCGATCCACAATCTGGAGCCTTAATCTTCTATGATTTTGGAATGATGGGTCGAATTGCGCCTGGAACTAAAGAGAAGCTAATCGATACATTACTCGCCATCGCAGGACGCAATGCCGATCGAGTTGTCCGAGGTTTGGTCGATTTGGGGGCGATTTCTGGTGATGCCGATACCGATCCGATTCGTCGATCAATTCAATACCTGCTCGACAACTTTCTCGACAAGCCCCTGGAAGCCCAGTCCATTTCTCAGATTACCGATGATCTGTATGATATCGCCTATGGACAGCCCTTCCGATTCCCTGCCACCTTCACTTTCGTGATGCGGGCATTCTCCACCATCGAAGGTGTAGGAAAAGGACTCGATCCTGATTTCAATTTCATGACAGCAGCCCAGCCCTTCGCCTTTCAAATGATGAATACCAACGGTAGCAACACCCCCGACGCAAATACTTTCCTCGCCGAAATCGGTCGCCAAGCCGCTCAGGTGGGAACCTCCGCCCTCGGCTTACCCCGTCGCCTCGAAGACACCATCGACAAACTAGAACGGGGAGACATTCGCGTCCGCGTCCGTTCGAGCGAAACAGATCGCTACTTACGCAGACTAAGTTCGATGCAACAGAACACAAATTATACAATCCTAGTTGCGACTTTTACATTGTCTGCTACGATGCTATTTGTTAATCAATATGTGATCGCAGCAGGCGTAATCGGAGCCTTCGCGCTGATTGCAATGATAGTCTGGTTTCGGCAAATGCGGAAACTCGACAGGCAGGATCGCACGTCATAAATAAAAGATTTTACCAAGGCCAATTGGCAGCGAATTATCAGTCCCATTCTGGGTACTATGTTATTGAGGATATTTAATACTCAGCATCAATACTTCTTCTGCTCTCCATCTGTCCATCCTAAAATTTTGGATCATCAATCGTTACAGGCAATTAGATTATGAAATCGCTGTTCACAGGTCTTACAGATAAAGGAATGGTACGGAGTGCCAACCAAGATGCCTATCATATCGATCCTGATGGACGATTCTTTATAGTTGCTGATGGCATGGGCGGTCATGCTGGCGGTGAAGAAGCCAGTCGAATTGCGATTGAGACGACTCATACCTACATCGAAAAACACTGGGATGATGAACCCGACACCAAAAATCTTTTAGCACAAGCCCTAATCGCGGCGAATGATGCAATCGTCGCCGACCAGGAGCAGAACTCCCAGCGTGCTGATATGGGCACGACTTTGGTGACAATTTTATTCCGTGACGATCTGGTCTGGTCAGCGCATGTGGGTGACTCCCGCCTCTATCGCCTGCGGGGTGACAAATTAGACCTCATTACTGAAGATGACACTTGGGTGGCTAGAGCTATGAAACTAGGTCAGCTCAATGCTGATGAAGCAAAAGTCCACCCGCTCCGCCATGTTTTATCCCACTGTCTCGGTCGTCGCGACTTGCGCCAGATCAATATCCAAACCCAATCAGTCAGTCCTGGCGATCGAATACTACTTTGTAGCGATGGTCTAACCGAAGAAGTTCCCCACGATGAAATCGCCATCCATCTCCAAGCAGAGACTAATGAACTAGCTGCTCAAGCTCTAATTGATGCAGCCAAACAACATGGTGGTAGCGATAACATTACCGTGATCATTGCTACCATGCAGTAGATAGGCACGGATCTGTAGATGGCTTTGTTTATGCTATTGGTGACGAATGTAATTCGCAAACGAACCCGACCAACCCCACAAGCAGCGAAAGTATTTAATCCGACCTGAACGTTGATTGTGGGTGAGGGCGGGTTCGTACGAAGGTTGCAATTACATTCGTCACCAATAGCATAAACAAAGCCATCTACAGACCCTTAATTGTAGATAGGAGGTGCGTTATGCTGGCGCAGTAACACACCCTACAAATCCTGATTTTGAATTCGCCGTGGCACCTGATGCGTCATCAGATCGTAAGCCATCTTTGTATTCGGAAAAATCGCCCTCGCCTCCTGTAACAAATCATCTAAAACGATCGCATTTCCAGGCATGTAACGCGGACTAAAATGCGTCAGAATTAATTCCTTCACCCCTGCACCTAGAGCTACCTGAGCCGCCATTGTCGAAGTAGAATGCAGCCTGTCAAAAGCCATATCTGCATCTTGATGAGCAAAAGTGGATTCATGAATGAGCACATCCGCACCTTCAGCAAGTTCGATCGAATTTTCACAAAACACGGTATCTGTGCAATATACAAACTTGCGCCCGATTTCCGTCTCGCCACACAAATCTCGACCATTAATCACCCGACCATCTGGCAAAGTTACCACCTCACCATTTTTCAGCTTGCCATAGATTGGCCCTGAAGGAATCCCTAACTGCTTCGCTTTTTCTAGATCGAACTTACCAGTTTTATCAGTCTCACTCACCCGATAACCGTAGGCAGGCACCTTGTGCTTGAGCGGAATACAGGTGACTGTAAAATCTGCTTCCCGATGGACAATTCCAGGCTCGATCGTATGTACCTTAATCGGGTAATGTAAATGAGTATAAGAATATTTCTGACACGCCCGCAAATATTCATCTAATCCCCTGGGGCCATAAATATCGATTTTATCTGGACTTCCCGCCATCCCATAAGTCGCCAACAGTCCCATCAGTCCAAAAATATGGTCGCCATGCAAATGCGTCACAAATATCCGTCTAATCTGGCTAATTTTGACATCGCAGCGCAATAATTGATGCTGGGTAGCTTCACCGCAATCAAATAGCCACACTTCCGCCCGTTGTGGCAGATTGAGTGCGATACTAGAAACATTGCGAGATCGAGTGGGGACACCAGAAGATGTGCCAAGGAAAGTGATTTGCACGTTATTCGATGCTCATACTAAAAGACTACGCTAATAATGGGTATGTAGAACCATTGGTCTATAATTTAGAATCTAATTATAGAGAATGATACCTGATTTAAGATTTTTCTGTAGACTCTGAAACCTAAAGTCTCAAGCCTAAAGCCTAAAACCTACTCATGAAAATAAATCCTGGAAATATCAACGAAGAACCAAGAATCGAGCTAGTCCCGCTGATTGATGTGATCTTTTGCATTTTGACATTCTTTCTATTGGCTGGACTACAGGTAGCCAGACAGCAGGCAATCAATGTTGATATTCCCAAAGCGACAAGTGGTGCCCCAGCCGCGCGAGAACTATTGATGGTGAGCCTTAATGATGCCGGACAACTATTTCTCGAACAGCAGCCGATGCTGGTGCCTGGACAACTAATTGAAGCAGTCAAGCAGTATCGCCAAGCGCGGCCGAATAGCTCGATCGTGCTATATGCGTCCAAGCAAGTCAGCTACAATAAAGTAGTTGAAGTGCTTGATGCTCTCAGAGGCGTTGCTGGCGATCGAGTAGCTCTAGCCACTTTACCATCAAATACCACTGCACCCACTCCACCGATCCTCACAGCACCGCCTGGATACCCCTACAATCCCTACCAAGGCGTAAATCCCTACAACCCTTATCAAATTGCTCCGAGTACTCCACAGCCCACTCCAGGTGCCGTAAATCCGGCTCCAGGTGCCTCGGTACCACCAGCAGCAACTCCCAATCCTTTGAACCAGCCAGTGCCAGTAGTGACTCCAAATCCAACTCCTGCGACAACGCCTAGTAAATCACCTTAAGGGAAAGGGACAGATTTGGAGGTTGGGTTGCGGATGGCAAGATATCAGGCTAGATCAGCGCATCCTTCAAGGCATATACTACTCGCTGCTGCTCCTCTGGTGTAATTTCGGGGAACATCGGCAATGATAAGACCTGATTGCTGACCAGTTCCGTAACTGGATAGCTACCAACAGGCAGATCTAGCTGTTGATATACTGCCTGTAAATGCAATGGTAGCGGGTAATAAATCATCGAGATCACCCCAGCTTCCATTAGTTTGGCGCGGACAGCATCGCGATGAGTTGCCGCATCGATGTTTGAAGGCGCGACGATTCTGATTGTGTATTGATTCCAGACAGACTCACCCCCAGGCGTAGGTTGTGGAGTGATAATATTCGGTACACTGGCAAGCAATTCTTGATACCGCGCCGCAACGACTGCTCGCTGCTGGTTCCAGGTATCGAGATGTTGCAGCTTGACCTTTAGCACCGCCGCTTGGACAGCATCGAGGCGACTATTTACGCCGATCGCCTCATGATAGTATCGTTGACGACTGCCATGCTCCCGATACATCCGCAGATCTGCTGCTAGAGTGGCATCATTAACTGTAACGGCACCACCATCCCCACAGGCTCCCAGATTTTTAGTAGGGAAGAAACTAAAGCAGCCAAAATGACCGATACTCCCGACTTGCTTGCCATTCCACTTAGCACCTGTGGATTGGGCACAGTCTTCAATCACAATGATATTATGCGCTGTGGCGATCAACATCAGCTCGGTCATATCCAGCGGATTGCCGAACAAATGTACAGGCATCACCGCCTTTGTGCGGGGTGTAATTGCCGCAGCTAACTGAGTGAGGTCGAGATTATAAGTAGCCGGATTGATATCGACAAATACTGGCTTGGCACCGACTTCGCTAATCGTTTCTGCCGTAGCAATGAACGTAAACGGCGTAGTAATCACTTCATCACCCGCACCGATTTTCATTGCTCTCAGAGCTAAATACAGTGCGTCAGTGCCAGAATTGCAGCCGATACAGTCAGTTGTGCCGACATAGTTGGCAAACTGCTGCTCAAAGCTCTGCACCACCGCGCCACCAATATAGGCACCAGAGGCCAATACTTCTAATACCGCTGCACTGACATCAGCACCGATCGTTTGATACTGCCGTTTGAGGTCAAGAGGGGGAATGTTACTCACAAAGTCTCAGCGTGAATGTCCCATCAATTGTAGCGGAATACTCCCCCATCTCGATCGAGATCGCTCTTATTTGACCGAATATTTAGTCGTTCGCCACGTTAATGAAATGCGATTGCTGCTTACAATTCATTTTTTGGCACCTCCTGTTTTGCATCAATCACCAGTCGCATATTTTCAATAATTAACTCTCGCAAGTCATTCGACAGCGGCATGACGCTCTGGGAGCCAAACCAGCGATCAAATGTTTGGACATAAGGCTGCTTCCCTTTCAGAAAACCCTGCATAAACCGAATTAGGGCATAATTAGCAGTATCTAAAAAAGTTGAGTTGTTTTCCGGCACCATACAAGCGATACCCTCCTTAGAAAATAGGTTACTCACAATCTCGAATTTCTGCGTATTGGCGGTTCGTTGCAACCATGCTTCTAGTAAAATACCATCGTCGGCAAAGGCATCGATTTTATTTTCCCGTAAAGACTGATAGCCAGCAGCACGATCTTTAATTAACACAATTTGGGCTTTGGGCTGAATCCGGCGAATCGATTGTTCTTTGGTGGTCCCAGCCAAAGCACCAATACGGCGACCTGATAAAGCCGCTGCATCCCAAGACCGCTTGCCCTGTTTGCCGCGTTGGGTCAGTAGTTGTGTGCCCGTTGTGCCATAACTAACTGTAAAATCCACGTCTCGCTCCCGATCCCAAGTAAAACTAGCCGCATCGCAGACAATATCCACGGCACCACTTCTTAATTTCGGCATCCGCTCATTGGGATCGAGGGGAATTAAGTCGAGCTTAATCGGGCGTTTTAGCTCTTTCTCGACCTGTTTCTGGATCAGAATTGACATATTGATCGAGTATCCATTTAGCCGTCCATTTTTGTCTCTGTAGGCAAAGGGAAACGCATCTTTACTTGTGCCCACAGTTAAAACACCTGTTTTAACAACCTTTTCCAGCACCGAGTGGGCGATTGCTGATTTGGAGAGCAGTAAGATAGAAAATACACTGAAAGCCACAAGCAAATGTTGGTAACGCACAATTTAATTTTGATCGGGTGAAATGAGAATGTATCCTATCACTACTGCGGCAAACCAATCTGTTGTCTACGCAATTTTTACAAGTTGGTAGTTCAGGCTAGATTTACCCATGAACACTCCCCTTGAGCATCGTGGCTCCCTGTAAATTGGCATCTGTTAGCAAAGTACCTGTTAAATTCGCGCGGCGATCGTCACTGGCACTCAGATCAGCATCAAATAGCGTGGCCCCCGCTAAGTTGGCTCCCGCTAAATTTACGCCGCAGAGACTAGCTTTAGCCAGATATGCGCCAACTAATTAACGTGAGTTCGGGTTAAGGATCTATATTAATGGCTTCTAGCTTCGTTTCTGAACGCCGCCGATTGAAATCGGGGCTAACAATACAAAGTCCGCCAACGCGGACTGGCTGATTAGTCCGCGTTGGCGAAGCCTGCCGGAGGCACAGGCGGACTTTGCAACATGAGCGACGATTACCCTACGGGAAGGCTCCGCCAACAATCGTTGGCGGTGCGGGAACGGAGCAAATATCCTTAACCCGAACTCACGTTAATTACGCTCGAATTAACTTGGCTCCAGTCAGATCGGTTTCCCGTAGAATCGCTTGGCGGATTTTAAGTCTAGTCCGGTCAACGGTGAAGAGAATAGACCTCCTGCGAAAGTATCATGAAATTGTCTGTTCTAAAGATAAACTAAGCTCATAATTGTAAATCCCTGCAATTAAATTCAACCTTAATCCAAATCTTTTTCTCCTGTTTCGATACCTGGAAGAGAGTATTCTGAATA
>JANNBD010000357.1:0-13449 GCA_031385105.1 Chamaesiphon sp. OTE_78_metabat_374 | reverse complement strand
TATTCAGAATCAGGAAGGGACGATCGATAAAATCGCTACGGAATGGAAGGGTCGCCCTGTTAGTGCCAATTTCCCGCTGGTGGTCAAGTTTGACAATGACAAGCTACGCGCGCACATGCGGGAAGATGAGATTGAAGTGATTTAATTACAGGTATCGAAATGAACCTGAGACTTCCAGTCTCTGCTCTGCTAAGGCAGACGCTTCACGAACGGAATGCAAAGTCCGCCTACCCGGACTCTCCAAATCTATTTAGTCCGCGTAGGCGGACTTTGCATTCCGAGCAACGATTTTAATCGTTGTGTTCCAAGCTAGCCAACCAATCGATAGAACCAACTCTCAACTAGATCACCCCATGCCGATTGGGAGAACACCGTTTCCGCTGCATGACGACAATCGGCTCGATCGATCTCACTCAATCTACCAATTGCCTCAACTAGTCCAGCCACACTATCCGGTTCAACCAAAAAGCCAGTCTTACCATCAGTGATGATTTCGGCTGGCCCGCCGCGCCGATAGGCGATCACTGGCACCCCACAGGCTAAGGCTTCGATCGCTACATTCCCGAAAGCTTCAACCCAGCGAGGAGTCATCAACATCCCCTTGCAGGTGCGGAGAGCTTGCTGCAACTCATGAGTCGGCAAGAAACCTAAATATTCAATTGGCGCATTCGGATAATCTCGTTGAATTTGCGCCCAATAATCGGGATCTTGAATTTTGCCCATGATCTTCAGTTTGATCCCAGTGCGGTCAGCAGCCGCCACAGCGTCTTCGAGAGCCTTTTCAGGCGAAATTCTACCCAACCATGCTAACGCAGCTTCTGGAGCCGCACAGTACTCATAGACAGCCGGATCGACACCGCTACCACCAACCACGCAACACAAGTCTGCAAAGCTAAATGTCTCCGCCTGGGTGTGGGTACAAACCCCGATCGACCCAGGATAATTGATCGCAACTTGGTTAATTGCGAGATCGATCGCCGCAATCTGCGAACCCATACTCACAAAATGAGCAATTGGTCGATCGAAGAACGGTGTCAGATAAAAGGGCAACCAATCAAAAGCAGTATTAAAAATAATATCGTAATCAGCTTGAATTTCTCTCGCCTTTGCCCACATATTCGCCAAGACTGAATTTCCTGGCATCACGATCGATGCTGCTAATTCTTGAGTTTGGGCGGTAAGCTGAAGTTCGCCAGGGACTTGAATGATCGATAGATCCCCCAACTTGGAATCTATCGGCGCAATGATCTCGATCGAATGTCCTCTCGATCGTAACTCTCTGGCAAGATTAGCGATCGTCAATTCGACACCACCCCCCAAGCCAGAACCCAAAGCACCTACAGGCGTAGATAGGATCAGAATTTTGAGACTGGTTTGAGGTGGTGAAATATTCAAGAGATTAATAGCTAAGATAACTTGGTGATCTTAATTTTACAGCCACTATTCACCATCTTTCCATTCGCAGCTTTTGCTTAAAGGCTTGCTTGGTTTCTGAGTCCAGTAGACTCCAAATACCCAGTGTCCCAGAGAAGAAAAACACAATGCTCGACACATATAAAATCGAAATTGATAAAGCTAACCACCAAGCCCAAGTTTTGAATTGACGGAGCTGAAAAATAACGACTTCTAAGATCATCCCCATTCCGAAAATACTGATTCCCACCCACATACTATTCAGGATTGATTGCGGACTGGCATCTACTAATTTTTCTGGTGGAATGGCGGCTAAAATTCCGTAGGGATTACGAAGAATTAGGACTAAAAATATATACAAATAGATTGTGAATCCAACATTCCAGCGTGAGCGTTTGAGCTTGTTCCAGTAGGTAACAATGCCAATGATACTGGCGATCGCAAACGTATCAAACCAGAATTGGAAATTGGGGTGGGGGGCTTGAGTGCTACCACTGTTGAACACAAACATTAAGATCAGCATTGTAATGGGCACAGAGCGTAAACTCCAGATTGCGACCAGCAATGATGTCGGTGTTGCCATATTTGGGAGGAGCATCAATCTAAGTAATAAATTTGATATTATGGGATTCGATTTTAGATTAAGTTATTAATTAATAAAACAATGAAGAATTATTGTTAGTGCATAATTTAAACTCTTATCCAAAATATAGCTATCAATTATTAACTATTTAGCTATCGCCATCATAGCAAATACCACTGAAATGAAATCCGCCAAAGTACTGACAGCCAAATTTTGATTGAGATCTCATCGGAAACCGTACAAGGTTTGCTAAAGTGAGAAGTGTAGACTCCAAGGGCAGAAGGAAGCAATCCAATGGCAGGCAAACTTTTACTAGTAGATGACGAACCAGGCTTGCGGGAAGCGGTGCAAGCTTATCTGGAAGATAGTGGCTATGTCGTTCAAGTGGCGAGTAGTGCCAAAGATGCCTGGGAATTGCTCCAACAACAATTGCCTGACTTGGTGATTTCAGATGTAATGATGCCCCAGGTTGATGGCTATCAGTTCCTTAAGCAAATGCGTGAAGATCCTCGGTTCAAAGCAACCCCAGTAATCTTTCTAACCGCCAGAGGGATGAAAGCAGATCGCATTTCTGGTTATCAAGCTGGTTGTGATGCCTATCTATCTAAGCCATTCGATCCTGATGAGCTGATTGCGATCGTCCAAAATCTCCTAGAACGCCGTGTAGTCGCGGTAGCAGCGTCCCAAAATCCCGAAATGGAAGGAATTGCCAAACAAATCGCCGCAGAGCTACGCGGGATGCTCAACCCCACCAGCGGCATTGTCAAAACACCACCCCCAATTCGGATCGATCTAACTCCCCGCGAGCAGAGTGTATTGGATTTAGTCGCAGCAGGATTGATGAACAAGGAAATCGCCAAGCAGCTCGAAACGAGCGTGCGGAATGTCGAGAAGTACGTCAGTCGGTTGTTTGGGAAAACGGGTACAAATAGTCGCACAGAGCTGGTACGCTACGCCCTAGAACACGGTTTGACGAATTAAAACAAACATTATTGTGTAGGGTGTTACGGCGCAATCCTAACGCACCAACATTGCCAGAATCGGTTGAGATCTAGAATGGTGGGCACTGCCCACCCTACAAAAAAACTACTATTTCCTGTTGATATTGCTTCTGGTACTGCGGCGGAGAGATCTGCGTCGATACTGGCGATTAGAGCGGATCCGCTTTTTCCGCACAGTTGGCTTCGGCTGCACTTTTTCCGGCTCTTCCACAGGTTTAGCTGTAGGCTGCTCCGGCTTCTCAGTTGGTTTTCCAGTTTTAGTTGGATCGAAAATGTTCGCAAATTGAAGACTGGCTAACTGCCGTTCTAAAACTTTGGTTTCGGCGATCGAATCAAATGTGCGAATATTACTCATGCTGCCGATCGTTTTGAGATTCAGTAGGGAGAGATTGAGTAGAGTTTCTGGTGCAACTTGATCCGCCAAAGATAGCAAACTATAAGCCACAATATATGTCTCGGAACCAATGCTGACTGTTTGACCTTTAGTATAGTAGCTAGTTGCAAAAAAACCGCCCCCAAAAATTCCCACAAAGGCTTGGAAATTACCAAATTCAAATTGACCATTGGTACTCATTACTCGCCAGTCAGGTGTTAAGTCCTTGAACTTAATTGCAGTCGGCAGACTGTTGCCACTGAGGACATTAGCCAAACTCGGTTCGGCTACTACTCTAGTGCCACGAATTACCGATTTGATATCTGGCACATCGGCTCTAGCGGCTGGCTCGAAATAACCGATCGCCATCACACTGAGCATTCCCCAGCAAATTTTTCTGATATTCAACATATAAAGTAGATGCATTAACCGTAGGCCATGATATCACCTTCAGGTATGCAACTATCACGATCTTCAAGTATCTCGATCGACTGAAATTATACCATCTAAATCCAAGTATTCGGCGAGACGAGATTCAAGAATTTCAATTAGTTCTGGATCCATATATTGATAGTCATCACTGATATGTAGGGTAACGATCGATCTACTTCCGATCAAATCGGGATAGTTTTGCTGAATAATTGCCGCATGACGTTTTTTCATCACAAAAATTTGGTCAGCCCAATTAATTAAACTAGCAGTTAGTTTAATCCTGGCTTTGTCTGAAGTACCTGCGGATTTTGCGACATAAAACTGGCTATTTTTGAATAAATTAGCTGCTGTAGGGCTGCGCCACTGATTCCGACTACAGACAAATAATAACTGTTCGCGTGAATTTTGCATTTTTGGTAAAATTAGGTGGATAAATATGAAAAAGCCCGATTTCAGAGTTAACCTGAATCGAGCGAGAAATTATATAATTAAACCATGATTTAGACATTTTTAATATTCATCTGGATCACTAGATCGTTAAAATCTCGATCGCCACCACCATACATATCTTCTACTCCAAAGGTATTTGCCCCAATCTGACGGAAGTGATCTACTTTATCCGTATTAGCACTGACGTAGTTGAAATAAGCTTGAGTATTATTTGATGTTTTATTAATAAAATCATTTATAGTGCCTTGGGCAACGACTACAGGCGCATAAATTTGTCCGCCAGCAATTGGTTGATTAGTTTTACTGTCAATCCGATTTGCTTGCAATCCCGTGTTGGCGATCGCATTTTTGACGGCAACCATCGCATAGTTTACATCTCCAGGTTTGACTGTCGTACCATCAGCAAGCTCGATCGTTCCTGCTGCATCTTTGACGGGATAAAAACCGATTTGACTCTGATAAACAGCATCACTCTTGGTGGTAATATCTACCGTGAGCGATTGATCTTTATACTTAGTTAAATCGATCGTCCGTCCTTCAATTTTGCCTTGATTGTCCGATCCAATCAGTCTGTTAGGTAGTATCCCATCAAGCTTGGTGACTTTTAGCACCAATTCATCATTATTAATTGAAACGTTATAGCCAGATTGGATGCTATTACCAGTTATTTTAATTGGACTATTGCCATTCGCATCTAACTTAGATAATCGAATATTAGTCGGAGTTTCACCTTTATCTAGTTTCTGTTTTACTTCCGCTAAGGAGCCATTTTCAATTTCAAAGAATTGATAAATCTTATTCGGATCCAATCCAATTTCTTGTTTTTCGGTGTTGAAGAAATCACCGCCTAAAGTAGTTAAAATTGACTTGGATCGTTCGATCGCGGCTTTGATATAACCAGCTTCACCAGGTTTAATCCCGTCGATCTTGGCATCTCGATCGTCAACATTGAAGAATCCAATTTCATTGACTTTGTTAGTCTGCTTTTGACTGACAGCTTGGATACTCAATCCTTTAATTGTGCTGGTTGTTTCGAGCAGGTTGTTATTGAATAACTGATCCGGTGTCAATCTTAACGTTGAGACAACTGGGATACGACCACCCTCCGCGTTATCAACCTTCCACAGCTTTCGTCCATTGATGGAATCGTAAGCAGCGAAGTACAGAGTACCATCGACATTGGTTAAATTATATGGTTCTGAAGAATCAGCACCAGGGTTGATGTCTTTGATCAATACCGCTTTGCCACTTTTATCAATTTGCCATAGCTCTTTTCCAGTATTAGTATCGTAGGCTGTGAAGTAGAGAGTACCGTTAACGTTGGTTAAATTTGATAGGTAAGACGACTCAGCACCAGGGTTGATATCTTTGACTAATACCGCATTACCATTTTTATCAATTTGCCACAGCTCTGTTCCACTATTAGTATTGGAAGCTGTGAAGTAGAGAGTACCGTTGACGTTAGTTAAATTATATGGTTCTGAAGAATCAGCACCAGGTTTGATATCTTCGACTAAAACAGCAGCTCCCGTAGGATCGACTTTCCACAGCTCTCGACCAGTATTAGTATCGGAAAATGTGAAGTACAGAGTACCGTTGACGTTGGTGAATTCCGGCGAAGAATAATTGCCATCCGAGCCGAAATTTTTGACGATAACAGCATCTCCAGTGCTGTTGATTGTCCACAGTTGTTGTCCTTTTGCGATACGATCTTTTGTGAAATTGTCTGTCATGAAATAGATCGTCCCATCAACGTTGGTTAAACTTGATAGGAAAGACAAATCAGTCCCAGATCTGAAGTCTTTGACCAGAACAGCAACCCCCGTAGGATCAATTTTCCACAGATCTTGTCCAGTAGTATTATTGGAATCTGTGAAGTATAGAGTACCGTTAATATTGGTTAAATTTGATGGGTAAGACGAATCAGTCCCAGAGCTGAAATCTTTGACTAGGACTGTCGCCCCTGTAGGATCGATTTTCCGCAGCTCTGTTCCAGTATTAACGATGGCTATGAAGTACAGAGTACCGTTGACGTTGGTGAAACTATATGGGGATGAAGAACCAGCACCAGGGTTGATGTCTTTGACCAATACAGGATTACCAGTTTTATCGATCTTCCATAGCTCTGTTCTAGTATTAGTATCGGTGGCTGTGAAGTAGAGCGTCTGGTCAAAATTGATTAAATTGATTGAATTGATTGAATCATAATATGGGGATGAAGAACCAGGGCTGATAGCCTTTACCAATACCGCATTTTTATTACCGTCGATCTTCCATAGCTCTCCTCCATTGATGGAGTCATAATCCGTGAAGTACAGGGTTCCGTTGACGTTGGTAAAACGTGAGTATGGTTTAGGTGGCAGTGGTGAAGTCATAACTGATAAATTAATATTACATTGACTTAAATCTTAGTCAATGTAATATCAGAAAACAGTCGTACAACTACGGAATTGTATATTCAGAATATATACTTCATCGTTCCTCTCCACGCAGTCTTATGTCCAATTCTCGGAGTCTGATGGCGAGGTGGTTTGAATCGTGTCAGCGGCAGGATCTGTCGAAATAGCTTCGGGAACGATTGCTGGTGCTGGATTACTCGCCGTTGGTGGTTGGACGGCGGTGCCGAGGGGTTTAGCCGGAGCTGAAGCTGGTTTCACTTCTAGTTTGATCCAGGCTTCTTCTTCCACTTCCACCACAGGATCGGGAGTGGCTGGCGGGGAAATTTGTTGAACTGGTTCCACTCTACGATTCTCCACAGGTGCCGCTTCCTGGCGCGTTGAGGGTCGCTTGGTGGGAGTTTTAGTTGGAGTCGGTGTGGCTGAAGGAGTCGATTTTGCTGGTTTTGGAGTTGATGGCTTGACTCCTAGCTTTTCTTTGAGCTTATTTGTACTTGGAATCGGCGTTTGCTGACTGACTGGGACTAATTGACGGCGGAGGGTGAGGGTTTGCCATGCCAACCAGCTTAAGAGGGCGACACTAGTTGTTTGTCCTAGCAAAATCCCACCTGTCTCCTGCCGCGCGTAGATCCAGAGAACCAAGGCATAAAAGAACCCCATCCCACTCCAGATAAAATCCTGTTTGCGATGGATTTCGGGAAAGAAGAAGGCGGAGATATATAAACCAACGCTACCCGTGCCTACTAAGACAGCTAAGATGTATGCCAGCATTTTTTATAGGAGAGTGGGGAACGGGGGGACTGGGCGACTGGGGGACTGGGAGATGCGTTTACTCTTGATCCTGATTTCCCGAAAGCTATTGAGCCTAAGTTTAGGATCTCATATTTTGGTCGTTAGCTGTGAGTCTGAAATTGATGGTAGGGGCAATTCCTGAATTGCCCCTAAAGCCTAAAGCCTAATTTAAACGGCTACGGCTGCTGCTTCTACTTTGGCAGGCAATAACTCAAAGTTGCTAAAGCTAAACTCAGTAGTGCTGGGTTTGCCATCTTCTTCGACACCTTCGATGATCCGCTGACTCAGGAGTTGGAAGCCACCGACTTTTTGATAATTGTCTTCAAAGACGATTTTTTCGCTTTTGATTACGCCAGTTTCGGGGTCAGCGTAGACAGAATCATAGCGGTGGGAGAGATAGCCTTCGCCAGTATCGTGACTGCTAAAGGTGTCGATCGTCACCATGATTCCGTGCAGATGGCGATGAACGTGACATACTTCATTATTGCGGAGTTTGTACCGATCGCCCATTGGTTTTTCGGGCATCAGGATTTCGACGGCACCTGTAGCATCGGTTTCGCCGTAAGCGAAGGTATTCATGCTGTGGGTTTCGGCAAATGTCCGGCGGACGCGGTGAATGGCGACTTCGCGCAGTTGTCCGATAATGGATTTTCGCACTTCTTCATCGTCGATGCCTGTGACTTCAGCACTCAGGTTGGCTTTGACTAAGATGTTACCAGTCAGAACTTGATCGCCATGTTGATATTTGATTGCGGCGGTGTAACCAGGAAAACCAGGCTCCCAAGTGTAACGATTTTCGTAGGCAGCCTGAAATAATTCTTGTGCCGATTTTGATTCTGCCATCTTGCCTGAGGGTGTTATTTAGTATTTAATCCTATTTTAGAGATTTTTTACAGAATTTTCGCTCTAGGGCGAACGGATGATGATAAATTAGCAAGTAAGATGACCAGTTTAGATCGACCACTATCAGATCCAGCACTCCAACAGGTTGCCACAGCTTTTGATGTGGAACGTCAAGTCCTGACGCCAGAGCTATCCCAGTCGATTGAGGACAAGGAAAAAATTGCCGCTGGGTTATTATTGTGTCTATCGATGATTGTCGGTCAAACGATTGCAGATGTTAAAATAGAACGACTCGATCGAATCTACCCCCCAGCACGCAATCAGGGGTTGATTGATTTTAAGCTAGTTTGTCGCCTTCCTAATCAGGCTCAAGTTCAGCTCGGAGTTTGTATCTTGCCATTCACCGATCAAAAGATTGTTAGTGAGGCTTGTACCAAGCTGTTAGTATACAAGGATTTTGGACTCGATCGACTGTGCCTAATTCGTCAAAGCGATCTGATGAACAATGTCCGCCAGCTACCCGCTTGTCTCCCAAAGTTGTTATCGGCTAATATTGGCGGTAATTTTATCCCGCTCAAATCTAAGGATATCTTGTTTTTGCTGACGACACTATCTATATTTCAGCAGAAGCAGCAATATGGAGTCACAAATGAGTTAATGTTTACCTATTTAATTCAGACAGAATTATTGCTCAAGAATGAGCTAATCAAAAGTATTCTTGTTTCGGCACAGTTCTAAGGGTAGAGGGTAGCAGGTAGGAATTAGCTCAAAATTTACTAACAACAGCGATGGATATTATTACAATTCTACGAGCAGATTACGCTAAGTTTCCGATCGATCAAAGTTATCAAATCTATGCGGAAGATGTGTATTTTCAAGATCCACTAAGTAAATTTCGCGGACTCGATCGTTATGAAAAGACGATCGCGTTTATCCAGACTTGGTTTAAAGAGCCAAGATTAGAATTGTATGAGATCGATCGACTGGAACAATTAATCACCACTCGCTGGTCGTTGAGCTGGAATACTCCACTACCTTGGTATCCACGGATTGAAATCACTGGAAAAAGTGAGATGTTATTAAATGAGACAGAGTTAATCATCAGTCATATTGACTACTGGGATTGTGCTCCTTTAGATGTATTGAAACAACATTTTAAATTGGTGAATGGTGGATAGCGAAAAGTGCGGTCTTGGGGTTTCCCCAAGTAGAGCACCTTTTCAAGACAGTGAAGAAATACTTCCTTCCCAGTCTAAAATCTAGCTGTTGGGCACTGCCCACCTTACTGTATCTAAAAACATTCACAACAACAGCATTAACCGCCGTGGTCATTGAAATTGAGGGTCATGATATAATCAGATACGCATCGCTTATATCCAGAAATTAATGGCTCAGTACAAACACGATCGATTCTTTAAGTTCTACGTTCAAGCTCTATATAAAACTAAGGGCGAAACGCGAAAAAACATCAAAGTGATGAACGATGAAGAGTTAGAGATCGATTGTATGTTTTTATCCCAGTCTGATAAATTGGGCTGGCAGCAGGAGGATTTAGGACTATTTGACCGCTTGATGAAAAAGCATCAAACCATAATAGTTGAACACTACAGCGGGTACCTCAACCAGAAAAATATTAACGTTTCTATTACTAGGAAAAATCTTTATTGGGAGCCAAAGGAAGTAGAATTAAGTGAAGCCGCTCGGATTGAGTTGCAACTGAAAAAATCAGAGCCATTACCAGCGGATGCGAAAGCACAAGTTGAAGTTCAGAATCCGTTCACTTGGGTGTTAGCGGTGAATTGTGGCGATAAGTTGTTGAATCTGTGTGAGGCTAAACCTTTAAGTGAGTATGGGAATGGGGTGTATGAGTTATCCAAATTCTTACGGATGGGGATTGTAGTTATAGATCGATTGGAAGATAGTGAAGATACGCTGTGGTTGAAGATGTTGGGAAATAAGGATTCGGCGCGGCGGGCGTTTGGAGAGATAGAGCAGTTATCGCCAAATAGACGGGAGAAAAATGATATAATCAGAACGAGTTTGAAGTATTGTGTCTACTTGCGGGGATTGCCTACAGACAGTTTAACTGAAGAGGAGCAAGATTTTATGAGAACGATGGAACAGGTCGATGCTTGGCTTGAGGCTGAGATTGCTGAAGCGCAAGAGAGAAAGCAACAAGAAATTGCGCTCAACTTACTCAGGGAAAATGTTCCGCTGGAAATCATCTCGCGCACAACTGGACTAACGATTTCCGAATTGGAAGGCTTCGCCAACGAGCAATTACAATCCTTACGATCGCAACTAGGAAATAACTAGATGCTTGATTCAGTAACTAATCGAGCATAATAAATATGATCAATCGACGATATCATCGTCAAAATATTGGCATCATTGCTTGAGCCTCAATCTGAAGTTATCGCTTCGTGTAAGTTTGTTCGTGGGCATCTGCCCACCCTACAGCTACAGACTTGCGGGGATTGCTAACAGACAGTTTAACTGAAGAGGAGCAAGATTTTATGAGAACTATGGAACAGGTTGATGCTTGGTACGATGCCGAGATTGCGGAAGCCGAGCAGAGAGCCGGACAGAAAGCCGCGCAGAAAGCCAAGCAGGAAAGTCAACAAGAGATTGCACTGAAAATGTTGCGTAAGAATATGCCGCTGGAAACAATTGCCGAACTTACGGAATTAAGTATAGAGCAATTACAATTCCTACGCTCTCAACCAGAAAATAACTAATCGATTACCTCCGGTAGGCTATGCCAACGATTCAGGAAGTAACCGATTCAAACAAATATGATCGATCGTTCCTTAAACACTGGGGTCGTTGGGTTTCATTCTTCAACCCAACCTACAGGGAGAACTCCAACTGTTGAATTTTATTCTTCATTCTATTGAATAGTTTTCGACGATATATCTTTTTGTTAGGCTTATACTGATGATTATCTACATCTCCAGAATCATCAGTATAGATAGTGTATGGACTAAGATTTACAAGTGGTAATATCAGATTATTTTCCTTCTCAGTCAACTCGAATCCAGCAATATTTTGATTGGAATAAGTTTGTTTAATAAATACTTGCAAAGTTAATTTTTGTTCCTAGTAATTGAGTTGAATTATTTGTTTGATTTTCAATTCTATCTGTGGTCGTTGCATTAAGGATAGTATGTAAAATCCAGAATTTATTTCCTGTTCAGCAAGATGTAAACGCCAATCATATAGAGCAATATAAATTGAGTTGTGAATTAATTTTATCTTTTCTTCTGAAAGTTTCACGCTAAATTTTAATCAGGGGGAAATATCAACTAGTGAAAGAAAGGTAGTCTGGGCAATGCCTACAGACCATATGCAAACGAAAAAAAGACTTTGAACTGTTTAATTCGACCACTTCCGGTACGCTCCGCGATCGAGCAGTCTCTACACTAATCAAGCAAACTAGTAGGGGCAATTCATGAATTGCCCCTACTAGTTTGCTTGATTAGATGAAGTAATTCTGGTCTAAATTCGATTCCGTTGTGACCAAACCCGTGTTGGTAAACCCCAAACATAGATGAAGCCTTCCGCTGCCTTGTGGTCGAATTGGTCATCTTCACCGTAGGTAGCCAAGTCCATATCGTACAGACTGTACTCCGACTGCCGCCCGACAATCACCGCATTGCCCTTGAATAGCTTGATCCGAATGTTGCCAGTGACTCGCGCTTGGGTTTGCTCAACAAAGGCATCCAAGGCTGTCTTAAGCGGCGAATACCATAGCCCGTTGTAGACGAGTTTGCTGTAGGTTTCTTCGATGCCGCGTTTGTATTGAGTGACATCACCAGTGAGGGTGAGGCTTTCTAGTTCGCGGTGAGCTTGGATTAGTACAGATAGGGCTGGAACTTCGTAAATCTCGCGGGATTTAATGCCGACGAGACGATTTTCAACCATGTCGATGCGTCCAATCCCATGATTGCCGACAAGCTGATTGAGGCGGGTAATTAGACTAACAGGATCGAGGGCGACACCATTGATGCTCGTTGGCGAACCGCAAGTAAAGCCAAGCTCAATATATTCTGGCGTATTGGGGGTATTCTCGATCGCTTTAGTCAGAGCATAAACTTCTTCCAGTGGCTCTACCCAAGGATCTTCGAGTGGCCCAGCTTCAACACTACGTCCGAGTAAGTTTAAATCTACACTGTAGGGTGAAGACTTTTTCACAGGCGATGGAATACCGCATTTCTCACCATAGGCGATCGTTTGTTCTCGGCTCATTCCCCATTCCCGTGCAGGAGCCAGCACTTTGAGGTTAGGATTGAGAGCAGCGATCGATACATCAAATCGCACTTGATCGTTACCTTTACCAGTACAGCCATGCGCCACGGCATCCGCACCGTATTCTGCCGCCGCTTCGACTAGCAATTTGGCAATCAACGGGCGGGCTAATGCCGTAGACAGGGGATAACGATTTTCATACAGGGCATTCGCCTTGAGCGCGGGGAACGCATAGTCAGTAATAAAACTCTCTGTAGCTTTAGCAACCAGCGATACACTCGCACCGGAATTTAGAGCCTTGAGCCGAATCGGTTCCAATTCATCCCCCTGTCCCAAATCTGCGGCGAGGGTGATTACTTCTTCCACACCCCATTCCTGCTTGAGATAAGGAATACAGACGGAGGTATCTACTCCACCAGAGTAAGCAAGTACAACTTTTTTAGCGCGACCCATAACGTAGTTTTACTTTTAATAACGAGTCTTTATTATCTAGTGAATAGTGAATAGTGGATAGTGGATCGTTGATTATTTTGGAGACTTGAAGGCTTTTTGCTCTAGAGCAAAAAAACAGGTGCTGGATCTTCAAATGATCCAGCACCTGCGAGACTATAAACATAGATCGCCTAATTCGCGATCCACTATCCACTATTCACGATCCACTAATTTAAGATTTAGCTTCTAACCGAGCGTAGAATAGACCACGAATTTTGACTTCTTTGGGATCTAGAGCACCTAAATCGGTATCGGAAGGCTGTTCGCTTTCAAAGATACCAGCGACTTCGCCAGTAGCACTGTTGACTTTGGCAACTTCAAAGTTGATTTTGCCTTTGCCAGTTTGTGCGCGTTTGGTGTTCTTACGATCGCCCTCGCGACTTTTTGATTCAGCTTGGAGTGCATTGGCATTATCATAACCACTAG
>JANNBD010000343.1:0-4725 GCA_031385105.1 Chamaesiphon sp. OTE_78_metabat_374 | reverse complement strand
TCGGAATTGCTTTGAGCGAGTCCATCACGCTGATACACTGAAAACCTGCCTGGTGAAAAATTTGCTCCAACCTGTCGCAGACAAACGGACTATCGTCGATACACACTACCAGGGGCTTAACCAGTCCCAGCTTGTCTAAATCGATCGGACTCTCAAAGTCATCGACACTCACCAGTTGCAGTGTGCCTGTCTGAATTTGAGTCAGAAAGGATTGGCCGATCATCAGCGGTGATTTACTGGCTTTGGTCGCAATTTCGCGGATACTTTGTCTGCCGTTCAAGACCTGTTTGAGTGATTCGTATGCAGATACTGAGACTATCTGCTGAAACGCCGTCACTGACACGATCTTGATCGCCAGATCTGGTGAAATATTAGCTAGTCCTGCCTGCTGCCATTGCTGCTGCTGTTGGACGGCGATCCCCAAGGCTCGATCGATATCGATCAAAGTGAGCTGAGGAGCCAATTGCTTTTCCTCGATCCGTTCGCAGCTAACGGCTTTGGCTCCCACAATGTCAAACAACACCTCTACAATCGTGGTCTGAATATGCTTGATCAAACCATCGCGACTGATCCGTCCCTGATGCGCCCAATTAACCAATAAATAATATTCCCAGCAGCTCTGTAGCTCTGCCGTTGTCAGTGCCGAAATATCTGTCAGCGCATCGATCCGAATTTGCAGATCTTTGGCGGTACTGACATCTACGCCAGCAATCGTCGTATTTCTGACCCAACGGCGAATTGGATGACTACCTCCAGTCGCATACAGAATGCGACCAAGATAAATGTATAAAGACCACTCTTGTCCCAATGAACTTTTTAATAAAATACGTCCACTGAAATGTTGGTGCTTGATCTCACTCAACTGAGTCGCCAAAAGATCGAGTGTTATGTATTCAGCAACCATTTAATTTCTCTCTTGTCGGCAAGTACCATCAGGATTCAGCTCAGACTAATTTTTTGTCGATTCTGTATCGTTATTATTCCCAGGATTTAGCTGTTTCGCTCACAAGTGGGAAAAGAGTTGGGAGTTGGGAGTTTGGAGGAAGAACGCAGCCGTTCTCTTTGTTGCTCTATCTCCCAACTCCCAACTTTTTACTTTGTTCATTTTGAGCATTTTAGATCGAACCAATTTGCTAAAAATTAGACTAATCGTTGTTGGAGCACCTGACGATCAACTAGCTGCGATCTGTAGACATGCTCAAAAAACAGCAAATTAGTAATTTTGTCAAACAAATGTTATGCTTATTAACATAAGGCAAAATTAAGTCTAAACTGCCCAATTACGCTATTTCCACCAGAAACAGCACATACCGATAGATCGTCAACTGTCCCGTATTGGGACGATTTTACTCACCACCAATAGTAGGAGTGAACTATGTCTAGATCTTTTGACTTATCTTTAGAGCAACAATTCAATATTCGATCGTTTGAGCATCAGGTTAAGGATATGAGTCACGAGCAAACTCAAGAGTTTCTGGTGAACCTGTATAGACAAATGATGATTCAAGAAAACAGCTACAAGAACTTGATCAAACATCAGTGGGGGATGGATACACCGGAGCAGCAAGCAGCTTAATTAGTAGATTGTCGAATAGCTACAATTAGTAAAAAGTCAATTTACTGTCTGGCACTAGCGATCTCGTTTTTTGTCTGAACCTATAGAGCAGATGGAGACTGGGGCGTAAACTGTCAAGACAACAGCAGCAGATCGGTAGCTAATAGCTGGTGTCACAGCGGCTACTAACGTTACAATGGTCGAGACAATGGCTGACTACAGCCAATCGCCAAAGTATTCCGGTCGCTATCTTATGTTTGATTGTATTATTGTCGGTGCTGGTCCGGCTGGGGGCAGTGCAGCTTACCATCTAGCCAAGCAGGGTAGATCCGTATTAATCTTAGAGAAAGAGTCCTTACCTCGGTATAAGCCCTGCGGTGGCGGCGTGTCACCCGCGATCGCCCAATGGTTTGATTTTGATTTTAGTCCAGCAATTTCCTGCCGAGTAGATACCTTGCGGTACACCTGGAATTTAGAAGATCCCGTTGATGTCAAGCTGGAAAATCAAGAACCGATTTGGATGGTCAGACGAGATGTGTTCGACCATTTTCTCGTGCAACAAGCTCAAAAGCGAGGGGCAGAGCTACGTGACAATACGGCAGTCACAAGTATTGAGTTTAAAGTCGATCATTGGCAAGTAAATACAGCAGACGGTAACTTTGAAGCTAAGTACCTAATTGGTGCTGATGGTGCCAAAGGCAACATGGCAAAATGGCTCGGTTTCAAAGATCGCAAACGTCGGTTAGCAGGCGCACTGGAAGTCGATGCCACTGCGGAGCATGTCGAACCAGTGATTAACTTTGAATTTGGGTTAGTTAAAAACGGTTATATCTGGAATTTTCCCAAAGCCAATGGCTACTCGATCGGGATTGGCACTTTTCGCGGCGGTGAAGGTCAAGACTTCAAAACAATTCTCGACACCTACGCTCAAGGTGCCTTTAACGTAGACATCAACAATTTCAAACAATACGGACATCCGCTCTGTATCTGGGATGGCGATCAAAAACTCCACACTCAAAATGCACTCTTGGCAGGAGAAGCAGCCTGTATCGTCGATCCCATGACTGCTGAAGGCATCCGCCCATCGATTTTCACGGGGATTAAGGCGGCTGAAGCGATTCATGCTGCCCTGAGTGGTACCAGCAATGCGCTGGAGCAGTATACGGAAACAATCATCACTGAATGGGGCGCGGACATGAAATGGGCGCAACGTCTAGCCGCAGCTTTCTATCAGTTTCCCAAAGTTGGTTACAAAGCAGGAATCAAACGTCCTTCTGCCAGTATTACCATGACCAAAGTTTTGTCAGGACAACTCAGCTACTCGGATGTTGCCGGAAAAGCAATCAAAAAAATCAGTGGGAGTTTCTTTGGTAAATAACCCAAGTTGCTACCTATGGAACGCCTACGATTGTTGGCGGAGCCTTCCCGTAGGGTAATCGTGGCTAATGTTGCAAAGTCCGCCTGTCTTGACGCGCTAAACCCTCTCCCTTGGAGACGCTACGCGAACGGGAAACCCGAGGAACGCGCGTCGCTACGCGGACTGAATATTAGATCTGTAGGTTGGGTTGCGGATGCGCGTTCGTCGGGTTTCCCGACGGATTAGCGCACCAAGCGGAAGAATGAAACCCAACGAACTTCGCCAAAATTTTTTTATCTATCAGACGATATTTATGTTGGCTCAGTTGCTTCCTCAGGAGACAACCCAACCTACGATCGAAGATTTGTCCGTTAATCAGCTCATGACTTATCAAAAACTAGAAATCGACACTCCTGCACCTGTCTTGTCTTGGGCGGGACACGATCTGGCACAGGCAGAAACCAAGATGGCAAAAAATGTTGCCTCTCTGCCGTTTGTGTTCAAGCATGTCGCCTTAATGCCAGATGTTCATCTGGGCAAAGGTGCCCTAGTTGGCTCTGTAATTGCGACTAAAAATGCCGTGATCCCAGCGGCTGTCGGGGTCGATTTGGGTTGCGGGATGATGGCAGTTCAAACACCTTTTAAGGGTGAAAAATTGGAGGGTAAACTCAAAAAGATTCGGCTCGATTTAGAAGCCCAGATTCCAGTTGGTTTTGAAGAAAACAAGCAGATTTCCAAGGATGCGAGTAATTGGCAAGGCTGGCAAGATTTTGCCGAGCTGCATCGGGGTGTACGCGGTTTAGAAAATAAAGCAATTAAGCAACTCGGTTCATTAGGTGGCGGCAATCACTTTATTGAAGTTTGTATCGACACCGAAAATTGTGTTTGGCTGATGCTCCATTCTGGTTCGCGGAATATTGGGAATAAATTAGCGCAATGTCATATTGATACAGCCAAAGATCTCGCTAAATTAGCCGATCTGAGTTTACCTGATCGAGATCTCGCCTATTTTGTCGCTGGTACGCCGGAATTTGCCGCCTACTGGCGCGATCTCCAATGGGCGCAAGACTACGCCAAAACCAATCGCGATGTGATGATGGCTAGGTTTATGCAGGTAATAGATCGACATCTCAATGGTGGCAAGAAAAGTAAGCCATTATTAGTGATTAATTGTCATCATAATTACGCTGAAAAGGAGATTCATTTTGACGAAGAAGTCTACGTCACTCGCAAAGGTGCCGTTCGTGCGCGGGTTGAAGACTACGGGATTATTCCTGGTTCAATGGGCACAAAATCCTACATCGTCAAAGGCAAAGGTAACGCAGCTAGTTTCTGTAGTTGTTCTCATGGAGCAGGAAGAATTATGTCTCGATCAATGGCCAAAAACACCTATACTTTAGATGATCTCATCGCTCAAACTGCGGGTGTAGAATGTCGCAAGGATGCTGAACTTCTTGATGAGATTCCCGCAGCATATAAGTCGATCGATACCGTCATGGCAAATCAAGCAGATCTCGTCGAAGTAGTTGCAACCCTCAAGCAGGTAGTTTGTATTAAAGGATAATTTGGTGGATGGTGAATCGTCAATAACTAAAATATTCGCGTACTCTTGTTCCTTCCCCTTTACAAGGGGAGGGCTAGGGTGGGGTAAAGATCTCCGCACCAAATCAAACAGAACCATATCAAAAATCGCGATAGCTAAAATGCAGCTACCGCGAGGAAAAAAGATAAGAAAATTATGTATTAGCGATCGTCTTGATGAAGAGATTAGAGACCAGCTATGAAACCGACAATACCGTGTCCAGTCAAAACT
>JANNBD010000338.1:0-13162 GCA_031385105.1 Chamaesiphon sp. OTE_78_metabat_374 | reverse complement strand
ATTGTTTCGACTCTGCTTGAGGTGAATGGGCGCGGTTATTGGGAGACTAGTGATGAGAATCTGGATATGTTGCGCGACCTCTATCAGGAGGTTGAAGACCGGATTGAGGGTGTTGAGTAGAAAATAGCTGACTTAATACTTAAACTCTGTAGCATTACTTACAGAGTTTTTTTGTGACTGATGTCACCGTCATTCTGTTGTTTCTCAATTATGTTTAATTTATGACGATAATACAAAAAAACTATGTTTTTTAAAATTAAACAACAATTGAACAATAATAAAATTAATTCAGTGAGTAAAGTAATTCACATTATATATATTTGTCAAGTTTTGAAAAATGAAATTTGGCAAGGAGTGAAAAACTTAATTTTAAGAGAAGCAAGAGTTGTGCTGGGACCACGAATTTTGGTAAGAGGTGGTATGCCATACCGTGAAAAACAGCAAATCATTAACACAGTTAAAAAAACAATAAGTATTGTCATTGATATGTTCCAAGAGATAGATCCTGAATACATTAAGGTCAATTCAATTACACAAGAAAGTTTTGCAGTAGAAGTATGTAAAGAGCAGGAAGATAAAATCAATAGAAAAAAATATATTGATGAAAGCTCAAGTATTTTTGTAATTCCATACTTTGCCATAGCGATACCTAGCATGTTTATGATTGTACTTGTTTATGAGACATGCAAAAGTAATCCATTTCAGATGGGATTAGGAACCAGTATGATAGTTCCATTATTGGTTGCTAAAAGTAATCATGATGGAAAGAAAAAATTCCATGTTGAAGAAAAAACACTGGCTATTCTTCAAGAAGTTATTAACAGATAGATATTGTAATTAATTATGTTTAATTCAGTAGCCGTGAGAACCGATGACAATCAAAAAAAATGATGAGTTTGAGCTAATCTATCCTTCTTTGGATTTAGACGGGCTAACATTTTTGCAAATTGTCGATCGAATCGAACAAGCAGTCATCAAAAAAGCCACTCAGCCAATAACTCAAGGATCGCTCAATAATTGTCGTGGAACATGGCATGAACTAGCTTTTGTGATGGAAGCACATCGATCTATATTACAATCGACTGAGAATTTGTATCTAGTCAAGATGGGTAGTGAAACTAGTATAAAGTTCTGGGAAATCTATCAAAAAGAATCGAGACAATGATGCAATCCTCGTTGGCGTAGAATCTCCTGTGTAGAATCAATCTTCAACGAAGAAGAGTTTACTTTATGAGAATCGGATAAAAATTGATGGATAGAGCTAGCAATACCTTTTGCAGCTAATACTGGAACACCATTACCAACACTCTTAAACATACTCGTCAAAGACATTTCCGGTGGGAGTTCAAATTCTGGTGGTAGTGACTGAATTGCCAAAGATTCTGCAACAGAGATTCTTCTGGCTTGATATGGATGTAAATGAACCTCATTATTGCCATAACAAGCAGTTGGCGAATATCTCCACCGATGCAAGCGTTTATAAGATTTTTTACCATCATCCCCTTCAGGAATAGATAGGAATTTGCTCAAACCAGCGCGAGGCTGAAAATAATGTTTACTATTAGGATGATTGGTAACGTCATTTTTGTCGAACCAATACTGTACCGTGAGGTTCATCGGTATATCTAAAGGACAATCTAAAACCGAGTTTTCACTAAAAGGGTGAGTTTTTTGCCAAGGATAGCTAGTGATACAGTCTAATGGAAATAATTTATTTCGATCCCATGAGAATCTATCTGTTAGATTGTTACCAAATTTTGTAGATACTAAACCCGATTTGAATCCAATTGCAATAGCTCGTTGTCTACTCTGAGGCACGCCATATTGCAATGTATTAATCAAACTATCTGTAATTAGATATCCATTTTGTTCTAATCTCGATCGCATTCGATCGTAAAACAATCGATGTTTTGCTGTAGACCATAAACCCTTGACGTTTTCAAACAAAAAGAAATCAGGCTGATATCGACAGATAAGTTCTATATAAGTTTCTGTCAACTTACCATTTTCGCCGATGCTTCCTTTATTCTTGCCGCCAACTGAAAAATCTGGACAAGGTGGTCCTGCAATAAACCCGACGAGAGAGCCGTCTTTTTTTGCATCAATTAATAAATCTCTAAACTTCTCTACTCTCTCTGAGTCAAGCAGACTAGCCACATCACATAGATCGTATCCATACTCCGGTTGCGATAATTTCATCTGACTACGCGAGTATTGATGTCCGCCTAAAAATGATGGGTTGATTTCATTAACATAGGTAATCTCAAACCCAGCCATTTCAAAGCCCAGATCCAGGAAACCAATGCCAGCAAAGAATGAGAAAATTTTCATTATATACCCACCCAAGTTAGGTTGTGAGTTAAAGTTATCTGGTAAGATTATTACAAATTAGTTTAGGGTATGTCAAGCTAATTTATCTAAATTAATTTGTAATCATGTATGTCATTGAGCGATCAAATCGTTAGTCTCCGCAAGCAGCGCAATTTATCTCAAAGGGATATCGCGCAAGCATTGGGCATCACAGATCAAACGGTAAGTAATTGGGAACAAGGACGCAGTGAACCAAGGCTCACAATCAGGCAAGTAATTTTGCTATGTCGTATTTTAAACTGTTCTTTGACCGATCTTGACAATCGAGAAGAGTAAGTTGAGTCCTAATTTATAATTATTTTCGTTTGATCGCGCAAGCGCGCCACCAAAGCGGTCGAATAACGATGACAACGCCACCCTCTACTCAGATGTGATTGTATTAGTCGTTCGCGTAGCGTCTCTGTTCGCGAAGCGTCTGCCGTGCCTAACGGCAGGCTTACGCCAACAGCAGAAAGAGAATCTATCCCTGTAAAAATAGCTTACGGGGATTTTTTATTCACAGGCAACAGTAACTTATCTTCGCCTTCAATACTAACGGTAAAAATCGCTCGATCGGGAGTATAAGCAGAGCCATTGGCTTCTGGGCTGAGTCTGAAATCGCCAAAACTACGTGGGTATTTGGTGAATTTTACAACTTTACTGGTACCTAGATTCCGATTTACAAATACAAGTAGATTGTCGGTGTCGGTACTTTCTATGCCTAGTGATCTGTATTCTGGCCACTCAAAACCCAAAGATCGAGTAACTAACGCCGCAGGTGTGTAGGGTGTAAAGATATACATGTTAGTCCAAGTAAAATTGGTAATCTCAGCAATCTTAATTTCCTTGTGACCCTGTTGAATTTGAGTGTTAATCTGACGATCGATCGAATCTGGCGGAGTTTGGCAACTACTAAGATACAAGCTAAATAATATCGCGATCGGATAATGCCATCGATTAATTAGATGTTTTCTGATGATCATCTCGATGCTTAAATCTCGGCGACAACTTTATAAATAGCACTAGTAATTGCCGTCAGTTCTGCTGGCTGAATAATATATGGCGGCATCGTATAGATCAATCGCCCAAATGGACGTAGCCAGACCCCCTCTTCCACAAAACGCGGCTGGATGATTTGCATATTTACCGGATCGTGCAATTCTACCACTCCGATCGCGCCTAATATCCGCACATCCTTGACAGCGGCAAGACTCCGGCAAGGTTCCAACTCTGTTCTAAGTTGAGACTCGATCGATCGAATCTTAGCTTGCCAATCATAACTTTCCAGTAGGGCCAAATTTTCGACAGCCACAGCACAAGCCAAGGGATTGGCCATAAAGGTGGGACCATGCATAAATACTCCGGCTTCACCTGCGGCAAAACTAGCACTAATCTCCCTCGTTGTTAGCGTAGCTGCCAAGGAGATAAAGCCCCCAGATAGTGCCTTGCCCACGCATAAAATATCTGGACAAATCCCTGCATGTTCACTCGCAAACATCTTCCCCGTCCGACCAAAACCAGTAGCAATCTCATCTAGAATCAGCAACACACCGTACTTTTCACACAAAACTTTGGCTTGGCGCACATATTCGGGATGATAAAAGCGCATTCCCCCAGCATTTTGCACCACTGGCTCAAAAATCGCCGCAGCAATCCGATCGTGATGTGCCGCTAGCAGCGCAGCAAAACTCTCAATATCCCGATCCTGCCAATCATCTTCAAAGCCAATCTGCGGTGCGTCAGCAAAGTATTGCTGGCTTACCAGATTGCGAAACAGATGGTGCATCCCATTCACCGGATCGCACACTGACATCGCGGCGAAGGTGTCCCCATGATAGCCATTGCGAAGGGTGAGAAAACCCTGCTTCTGGGGCAAACCGCGATTGTACCAATATTGCACCGCCATTTTCATCGCAACTTCGACTGCCACCGAGCCAGAGTCACAAAAAAACACCTGCTGAAGTGCGGTGGGTGTCAGCTCAATCAGTTTTCGGGTCAAATCTATCGCTGGCTGATGCGTCAAACCGCCAAACATCACATGGGACATCCGATCAATCTGGGCATGGGCAGCTTGGTTTAAGCGGGGATGATTATAGCCGTGAATGCAAGTCCACCAGGAAGAAATCCCATCAATCAGCGATCGACCATCCATTAATTGAATCTGCACACCCTGAGCCGATGCAACAGGAAATATTGGTTGCAAATTCGGCATGGCTGCATAGGGATGCCAAACGTGCAGGCGATCAAATTCGATGAGTTGCTGTAAGGATTGCATTGATTAGGCTTGATTGAAATTCTAGAGCATAGAGTGAACGCGATCGACATTGCACAACTAAGCCACTTGCTCATGTTGTGTTTTTAGCCATTTGTCCTCGCTCCAATTTTGAATATATTATGTGGTGGGTGATCATGGTTCATGGACTTCCGCAATTCGTTTAATATTCTCCATCACGCTGGGCAATACTAACCGAAATCGTCGCCCTAGCAACAAACCAAACAAAAATGCCAGTAGTCCTTGGAATGAAACTTCATGAGTGAAATATGTGCCATCTGACTGAACATGAAGATGGCGATATACGTTCAACTTACATAGAGGTAATTTAAGTGTGAATGTATAGCTGTTGCCTGCACTTAGCTGTGAGATTCTAAAAGCAGAAACTTGACCTGTTTTGGGAGTTAACTTACCCACAGCTCCCAGCACAAAAGCACCTTCTAAGCGAGCAGCGGATAATTCAGTATCCCACGTAGACCAATGATCTACATCTGTCCAAATTGCCCAGATTTGCTCTGGTGAAGCTGAAGTTTTCAGCGTGTGACTAAATTTCATCAGATTTATTTGCCACAAATATTAGGTATCTGAGCGCAGTAAAATGTTGTCACTGTCAATATAATCTCTAAATATTGGCATTGTCAATATCTGACTAAAAAGTATGTCCAAATATCATCATGGCGACTTGCGGAATGCGCTAATCTCGATCGCGATCGAACTACTGGCTGAAGATGGTCTTCAGGCTCTGAGTTTGCGAAAAATGGCGCAGCGGGCTGGAGTGAGTCATAACGCGCCCTACATGCACTTTGCTGACAAAGAAGCGGTGCTGGTAGCGATCGCCGAAGAGGGCTTCCGACTCCTAGCAGTTGAGGTAGAATCGGCGATCGATCGAGCAGGTAGTAGTGCCAGTGAAAAGTTGATTGCGGCAAGTCAGGCTTATGTTTGCTTTGCGCTGGGGCATCCCGATCGTGTGCAGGTGATGTTTCGTCCAGTTGATGAAGCCAAATATCCCAACCTTGTCCAGACTGCTCAATCATCACTAAATCGATTATTTGAGCTAGTTAAATCTGGACAGGAGCATGGAGAACTAAAGGCTGGTGATACTCAAGCAATGACTAAAGCAATCTGGGCAATGGTGCATGGTATATCAGCGATCTCGATTGCTTATCAAACTAGCATCATGTCATCTACACAATCATCATCAGCGGATATTACGTCAATGTTTATCAGTTTTCTATTAGATGGGTTAGCTGTTCAACAAGTTGATTCGCCAGCCATTAATACAATTAGTAGCTTGTGCTAGGGGTGTGATGGGACGATCTCTGGAGCGAATAAACCGTGCAGGAAATAGTTATCAGTGCGATCGATATTACCCGTCCATCCTAAACCTTGTAACGATGCCTGTAGCTGAGTTGGTTCGTGGAAAATCTTGACTACGCGATAAACGCGACCATCATTTAACTTTCGCTCTGAGTAACCTTGCTGATTTAAGGGTGCATGATTTCGCGCCGTAGAAGCTTGAGTAGACAGACTATCGACAAAAAAGACCCTGCCATTGGGTTTTAATGCCCCCTGTACCATCTGCCAGAAAGGTATGAACTGCTCTGTTGGCACATGAGACAGCCAAAATCCAAAAAAGATCAAGTCAAACTGTCGATCGGGAATCCAGTTAAATAGATCGGCGACAATATACTCTACCGACGCAGCACCAACCCGCTGCTGATTGAGCGCGATTACTTCTGGTGCAGCATCTACCGCTGTCAGGTGAGTGGCAAAAGGAGCAAGATGTTGAGTCCACAAGCCCGTGCCACAAGCCAACTCTAAAATATCACCTGCTGGTGCAGCCGCTCTGAGTGCTGATTCTACTTCGGCAACTTCAGCAAACCACTGCTGACGATGATCCTCGCCGCGATCGTAGCGTCCTTGGCGGAAAAACCATTCATCATATTCTGCGGCTCGATCGCGGTAATACTGGACTTGCTCTTGCAAGATATCCGATCTCATTGATTACCAACCTCTTTGTTAATTAATTTGCCTGCTGTGATTTTACAACGACTACGAATACCGAAAAGATGCGAATTGGTCTAAGTTGCTTTGTGAGTCCGTAGATTTTGACTTGTGACATTGCCAGAATTTATAAGATTAAATGATTATTTAGTGCCGTTGGTATAGCCTACGATCGGTAATTGATCGAGCGGATCGAAGTAATATATAGTTCAGTCAGGTAAGCATTAATTATCGTGATAACGGAAATTGCCTTCAATTAACTTTTATCTATCCTGCATCCCTCGATTGTCACTTCGTCCAGACTATTAAAGTAAAGAATATCATGAACGATCTTAAACTATTTGGCTTACCTGCTCGGCAGGGGCGATGGCTGTTTTTACCGCTGGGGATTACCGCCATGCTCTGTTTGGGTACAGTTTACTCCTGGAGTATTTTTCGCAAGCCGCTAACGGCAGCTTTAACCAAGCAGGGAGTCACAATCAGCGCAACCGATACCCTGCTCCCCTTTGCCACACTACTAGTCGTATTTGCCATTCTGATGCCGATCGCGAGTAGATACATTGAACGTTATGGTGCTGCGAAAGTCACCGCTGTCGGGGGGACAGTCGTCGGCTTAGGCTATTTTCTTTCTAGTTTTGCGACCAGTATTCTCCTGTTGATTATTACTTATGGTTTGATTGCTGGTGCTGGGATTGGAATCGTCTATGGCGTACCGATCGCAGTTACGGCGAAATGGTTTCCCGATCGCAAAGGATTGGCTGTCGGTCTAACTGTGGTCGGTTTCGGTTTATCTCCATTGATCACCGCGCCATTAGCTGGGTTCTTAATCGATACTTACGGCATCGACAGCACGTTTAGAATTTTCGGGGTAGCTTTTACGTTGATCTTGTGGGCGATCGCGACCCAGCTTAGATTTCCGCCCACAGACTGGCAACCCAGTCCCCAGTTTATGGCTAGTCCGGCGATCACCCAAGCCGATCGGCTGTTGAGTTCGCCGAGCTTTTTTGCGCTGTGGATCTGCTATGCGATCGGGACTCTAGCTGGCTTGATGGCGGTAGGAATTGCGAGTAATGTAGGCAAGGAAATCATCGAACTCGATCCCAGTATGGCGACTGCTTCGGTATCGATTTTTGCAATTTTTAACGGTGTTGGTCGCCCGTTATTTGGCTGGCTAACCGATCGACTCAAGCCCAAAATGACCGCAATTATCTCTTATGTGCTGATTTTGATTGCCTCGATCGTCATGCTCAATACTGGCAAAGGTCAGGTCGCTAATTACTTTTTTGCCTTCAGTCTACTCTGGTTGTCTTTGGGTGGATGGCTAGCGATCGCCCCCACAGCCACCCTGTCGATGTTCAATCCGGCTAACTACACCAAAAACTATGGCATCGTTTTTACCGCTTATGGGGCGGGAGCCTTGCTGGGCACCCTCGTCGCTGGTAGTGCCAAAGATATTTTTGGTAGCTATACCAATGCGTTTATTCCAACGGCAATTCTCGCGGTGCTGGGCATCGCGATCGCAACTTTCGCCCTCAAGCCAGATGCCAAAAGTCAGCAAATTTTGTCTTGAAGACTATGTGTTTTGGGTGAGTGATGCTGGAAATCCTCGTGCGCCATCGCCGAGGAGCGTGTCAAGTTAATGATTTGGAAGTAACAGCTAGGGACGATTTTGCAGCTTGGAGGCTGAGAAATTGCCAGAAGAGACTGCTTTCCAAACCGGGAAATTGCATCAAACCCCAGCGCAGGGAATTGGGGGCGATCGCAAATAACCGCACCATTGCGACTAGCAATTCTGGTGTCGATAGCGTGTCGGCCAAAAATCCCGACCATTGACTTTGGGGCAGACTGAAAAAAGTATCGAGATGCTGTTTTAACAGCACCTCATCGAAGCGGATTAGCTTCTCCAATCCAAACCGATAGAGATAGTATTTCCGCAGCCGATCGGGATTCCAGAGCTGCCGCCATGCCGCATTTGCGATTTCTGCTGGCTCGGCTTGGGCATTTTGGATGGCAGTGGCAATGGCGACAGCCAAGCCAGGAGCGCGGCGCAACATTGCCCCCACCAGATAACCCGAAGCGGGGTGAACCATGCTTGCCGCACCGCCAAAGGCCACCACGGGTTGATGGAGGTCGGGTAGGGGTAGGGTCATCGGAAAAATACAGCGTTCCACTTCGTGGACTTCCGTCACTTTAATTCCCCGTGCGGCTAATCGCTGGTGCAAGCGTCGCTCTAGTAGTTCAAAACTGACTGGGGGTGACATCGCCAGGGATGTCTCTTCGACAAAATAGACATCATTGCCAAAATCCATCCCATAGGAAAAGGTCGGCGGCTCGGTGGCGCGTTCGGTGGCTGATAGGTGCTCGCTGCGAAAATCCTGATGCACGAATTGTTGGGCTTCGACGGGGGGTGCGGAAAAATGACCGACGATCCCGTAGGCAGTTTGAAAGGCAACCGCGCCCTGATGTGGTCGCTTAATCAACATCGAATTGTGACCACTGGCATCGATCACTACCCTAGCACTTAAGGTATCACCCGCCGCCGTAGTGACGATCGAACGGTTACGATCGTGCTCGATCTTGGTGGCCTTACCCTGGTGCCATGCCACTCCCCCAGTTTCACATTTGGCCAGCAAATGGTTTTGCAGCTTGACTTTATCAAATAAACCGTAGGCGCGATCGTGACTGACTTCCCCTTTGCCAAAATAGGAGACACAATTTTCCCAGCAATGACCCAATAATTCCGTCATTCCCAGAGCTTCAAGTTCATCGCGCCAGATGCCATAGGTATTCGGCCAGACCTGCCGCAGCGGATTGGCAGTCAGTCCGCCAACTTTTACCCCTTGCTCGGCCAAAGCCGCCGCAATGATTGTCCCAGCAGGGCCTGACCCAATTACCAGCGCATCAAAATCTAACATAGCAGCTTTTCTGTGAAATAGAGCGTTCTTTTTCCCGCCTCTAATATTTTACCCTTTTCAATGTCCACGGTTCACCCGATCGTCCTCACAGATGATTGCTTCGGATCGCTCTATCGATCGACTCTTAAAGATTATTTTGAGGCTTTAACCGATCGATCGCAGATTCCCATCTTAATTTGGGTTAACAGATGTGACTGATTACCTCTGGGGTTCCAGTCGGATCAGCCGCCCATCTGACTCATCCGTCAGCACATAGAGCAACCCATCTGGCCCTTGGCGCACATCTCGCACCCGCTGCCCGATCAGAATCTCCTCCTGACCGCGCACATTCCCAGCATCATCGAGATCCAGCCGTCGAATACCTTTGCCGACCAGTCCACCTGCGAATAGATCGCCTTGCCAAGCGGGAAAGCGATCGCCAGTGTAAACTGCCAGTCCTGAAGGGGCGATCGCCGGAGTCCAAGCCACTTTCGGATCGACCATCCCAGCCCGCGATCGCTCCGAGGAAATCTCACCCCCAGCATATTCTTGGCTGCGGGTAACGATCGGCCAGCCGTAGTTTTTCCCAGCCTGTGGTGAATTCAATTCATCACCCCCCCGTGCCCCCTGCTCTGTCGCCCAAACTCGCTTGTTGATCCGATCGTAAGCCAATCCCTGAATATTACGATGACCATAGCTCCAAATCTTGGGGTCGGCACTCTTGTTATTCGTAAACGGATTATCCGGTGGTACCGAACCGTCATCCTTGAGGCGCAGAATTTTACCTAAATTGCTGCCTAAATTTTGAGCTTGGTTCCGAATCAATTCCCCAGCCAATTCTACAGGCGGATTGCCCCCATCGCCGATCGCCAACAGCAGAGTACCATCTGGCAACCAAGCCATGCGAGATCCAAAATGCTGCCCGTCAGATTTCGTCTGGGATACCTCAAAAATCACCTTCAGATCGCGCAGGCTATTACCATCGAGTTTTCCCCGCACCAACCGAGTTCGATTGGCATTCTTACTTCCGTGAGCGTGGGTCAAATAAATCAACCGATTTCGCGCAAATTGGGGATGCAGTGACACATCCAGTAAGCCACCCTGACCCGCTGTCATCACTTCCGGTACCCCTGCAATCGTTGTTGGCAATAATTTTCCCGCCCGAATCAACCTCAATCGACCAGCCTTTTCTGTCACTAGCATTGATCCATCTGGCAACCAAGCCATGCTCCAAGGTCGCTCTAGTCCTTCCACCACCGTCGTTTGCTTGTATTTGGTCGAATTGACCAAGGCCACTGTCGAGAGCTGGGTATCAGGCGTAGAAGAAACAGAATTAGTGGGGATGCGATCGCAAGCACCGAGGAATCCGGCACACAAAATCCCACCTAAGCCACACCACAATTGTCGAGCTGAACGTAGTCTATGCTTGCTATTCATCGATTCAATGTCTGAGAGATGAGTTTCTCCGCATTACTCCATCCTGACATAAATTCCTCATATTTCAAAAAGGCAAATATACGATTTTGAAGAAATCCAATGTCCATTTGTTGTCAAGTGAGTCCGGTTTGGGGTCATGGGCTTTATTCTGCAACGCCTGGAGCCGAATGAGCTGGGAACAAAATCAACTCACTTAAAAAGAAATGACCTTGAGATCGCGCCAAAACTTCCCAGTTTCACTACGGGGAGCCTCAGTTGCCAACCAAATCGCCGTATCTGCCCCTTGTTCTGGAGAGCGATCTGCCGATGCTCCACCCATATCAGTCCTCACCCAGCCTGGACACATGGCATTAATAGCAATATGCTTGGGTTTCAAAGATTGAGCCAGCATAATTGTCGCGCCATTCAAGGCTAGTTTAGATAGACAGTAGCTAGTTGCCGTTGTCGTCAAACTATTTATTTCACCCATGCCACTAGAGAGATTGATGATTCTGGCATCTGACGATTTTTCTAGGAGTGGTAAACAGGCTTGCACCATCCGAATTACACCAAAGGTATTGGTTTGCATTGCGGTGTTGAGTAGTTTGCGAGAAATGGTCAAACTATCAACTTGTTTGTCGGGGTAAACTCCGGCATTGTTGATTAAGATATCCAAGCCGTCAATTTGTTGAGATAGAATTGCAATCGCATTTTCGATCGAACTATCTTCACTCACATCTAACTCCAGCGGAATTGCTTTTTTACCTAATTTTTCGGCAGCTTTTTTAGCTGAGTTGATCGATCGAGCGGTGATGATTACTTCATAATTAAGTGCGATCAAACCTTGGGCGATCGCGAAACCAATCCCCCGATTACCACCAGTCACTAATGCTCGTTTATTAGTTGTCACGTTGTTACCTCTAATTTCTGCCAGTCTAACAGGAATTTTAGACATCATAATTACCAACCGATCGAACCATCTTCATTGAAGAATCCACCATTCGAGCCATCGTTAGGCAAAGTAGCCAGTTTGATGATAATCCGTGCGCCTTCTTGAACGGTGCGCGGTGCTGCTGCGCTACCCATATCGGTTTGAACCCAGCCTGGGCAAGCAGAATTGACTTTAATATTGGTGCCAGCAAGCTGTTTGGCTAATTGGACGGTGAGAGCGTTGAGGGCAGTTTTAGAAGAGTTGTAGCCAGCGGTGTTCACGCCATAATAGGGCGATGCGGGGTTGGATTGGTCGGTGAGTGAACCAGCCGAAGACGAGGTGTTTACGATCCGCCCAGCTTCAGATTTACGCAATAGTGGCAGAAATTCGCGCATCATCATAAATGGCCCGAAGACATTAGTTTGATAAATTTGGAGCATCAATTCTGAGGACATTTGTTCAAAACTAAAAACACCTTGAGCAAATTCGGGATGAATGCCTGCGTTGTTGACCAAAATATCGAGTTTGCCATAACGATCGCTCACCGTCTGGGCAGCTTGTTTGACGCTGGCTTCATCGCTCACATCCAGAGCGATGAAATCGGCTTTGTAGCCTTCAGCTTGGAGCGTCTGAGCAGCGGCTTGACCGTTGGCGGCATCGCGGGCACCAATCAGAACATGAATGCCTGTTTGGGCGAGTTGACGAGCAGTTTCTAAGCCGATGCCTTTGTTTGCGCCAGTGATTAGTGCGATCTTTGTCATAACCAAACTCCTGTTTGAATTGCTTGATGTACCCAAGATATCCTTTGCATTAGCAGAGAAAAAGGGGCTAAACTTCAAATCAGTTATGCAGGAAATGCAAAAGTGTCATGGATAAGCTCAAGAGTTTGATAATTTTCCTGCGATCGGCTCAACACCAGAGCTTTTCGGAAGCAGCCCGCCAGTTGAGCATGTCGCCTTCGGCAGTCAGTCGAGCAGTAGCCAGACTAGAAGAAGATCTGGGCATTCGCTTATTGCAACGCACCACCCGCAGTTTGACACTAACTGAAGACGGTACCAAATATTTCGATCGCTGTCAGCAAATTTTAGATGAATTAGAAGCCGCAGAACTGGAAATAAAACAGTCTCAATCGATGCCCACTGGAACTTTGCGACTGAATCTGTCGATCGCTATTGGCAAAATGTACATCGCACTGCGCTTGCCAGAGTTTGCGCTCCAGTATCCAGATTTGAAGCTAAATGTGTCCTTTAGCGATTTGCCAGTAGGCAACACTTCGTGAACGCGCGGGGTGAGTTG
>JANNBD010000313.1:0-8339 GCA_031385105.1 Chamaesiphon sp. OTE_78_metabat_374 | reverse complement strand
TTTACATGTGGATTTACACTCATTTACTCAAACGCCATACCCCCCAAAATATCGTAATTGGCGGAGCGGCTGGGGCGATTCCTGCGCTGGTTGGTTGTGCGGCGGTTAGCAATAGTTTGAGTGTTGAAGCTTGGGTTTTATTTGCGATCGTCTTTCTCTGGACTCCACCCCATTTCTGGGCGTTGGCACTAATGATCAAAGATGATTACGCTAAAGTCGGCATCCCGATGCTACCTGTGGTTGCTGGCGAAGTAGAAACTGTAAGACAGATGTGGATTTATACCCTGTTGCTGATTCCAACTACGTTGTTACTTGTTTACCCACTGGGTGTAGCTGGAGCTGTTTATGGAGTATCTGCGGTTGGATTGGGTGGTGTTTTTGTTTACGAGGCTTGGAAATTATTGCAGGCTCCAACTGATAAAGGTGTCGCTAAATCGATGTTTAAGTATTCAATCTTATACATGATGTTATTGTGTACGGCGATCGTGGTTGATAGCTTACCGCAAACACACGATGCAGTCTCGATCCTGTTAAAATATCTGTACGTATAAATTCATGGATCTGTAGGGGCGGGTTTATGCTAGAAATTCTCGCCTATTACTACAAAATATGAACAAACCCGCCCGCCATCACCAGGATGTGGGTGCAGTTTTTATAAGATTGTGCGTCAAAACTAGCTGGTGGGCAGTGCCCACCCTACACGACTTGACGATCAAATCACTATCGCAGATATTAGAATTAGTTAAGTAGGGTGAATTCGGGATAAGGATTCCCAATTAATCATCGTCGAATGATCGAGCTGAATAAATATGCTCGATCGATCCCAACTGATTCTGAATACCTTGACAGCCGCCAGGAATAGTTTGGCGTGATTTTTCGCCACACCAAGCACAGAGATATTCGCGCTGTTCCTGCGACAGATGTTGAATATCACTAAAGTCAGCATCTTCGACAATCGCACCGCTAAACTCACCTGTGATGTAATCTGGAGTTCGCTCTGGAGCGCGAGGACTGGCAGTTTTTAAGTTACCATAAAAAAAACGAGTACCTCTAACATTTACACCGTTTAATTTAGCTTGATATAAAATTGTTCTAGCTAAATTTGCTTTCGATAGATTACATCCGCTCAAATCGGTTCTAATTAAATTAGCATCGCTGAGATCCGTCCAGCGTAGATCGGTTCTGGCAATATCTGTCTCTGCCAAGATTACGCCCAAATTGATCACCCGCATCCCATGAATTCGGTCTTCATCATAACCACCAGTACCATTCAAGACTACCCGTCCCAAGCGAAGATCTCGTTGAAGTGGCGTTAGCAATTTAGAGCGAGATAAAAATCTTAATACTCTGGCTTTGCCCGCAGCATTTACACTACCTAATAAAGCCGCTGTTCTACCAATTGCAAATGAACGTTCTTGCGGCCAATCTTCGAGAAAACCTTTATCATCTAAAACTAAATCGGCAACTCCTTGGAAGTAATTATCAATTGTTTGTTGCTGAGATAGGGTATTTTGGAGTCGATTAAGCCTGTTTTGTTCGATCGTCAAATCGCGAGAAACAATATACTGTCGCCATGAAACAAATGCGGCAATTGTAGCAATTGCTGTCTGACCGAGGGCACCACCCCACAAGCCCAAGGAACCAACCATATTCCAATCTGTTCGCGCTGATAACGTATCGATGTTATTAAAAAATCCACCCAGCTTGAATAAAACCACAATAGCAATCGCCAGCGCGATCGCCGCGACTAATTGTAACTTCTGATTTGATGAGACAGGTTTCGATATTCTGGATCGAATACCTTGATAAATAGTTGGTGTCGATGAAACTAGAGCAATCGTGCAACCTGCTACGGTCAAGCCAGTGTAATTAAACCATAGTCCACAACCGATCGCAATAATTCCGAGCAGATTTAACCAGATCATCATGTATTCCTAACTAATTAATAATTAATAATCAATAATTATTAATTAACGTCTGACAACAATCCATTTTCCATACACTTCCGCAGCCAATCCATCACTAAACGTAGATGTGCGAGTTCGGTTGGGAGCATCGATTAACACGATCGTAGCTTCAATTTGGCTAAAATTGGGCATCTTATTCAATGACTGAGCTAGAAATTGACGGATGACGCGGCGTTGGAGTGAGATTGGAATAGACTGGAGCACCATTCGATCGAGTTTCACACCCTGCTCATCGATCGTGCGTTGATACCATTCGCGGGCGAGTGATTCTAGATACTCGACATCAGCCCGTAGCAGCTCGGCAGTGTGGGCGAGATGACTTTCGACCTGGGGATTGAAATCAGCGGCTAGACGCGGCATGATCTCCTGTCTGATCCGATTGCGGGCATACTTACGATCGTGATTGTAGGCATCTTCCCAGACAGGTAACTGATATTCTTTGCAAAATTCACCTGTCTGGGTGCGATTGATTTCTAGCAGTGGACGCACTAACTTAATCGTCGGGGTCAATTGGCGGTACCAGTGCATCGCGCACAATCCGTCGGCACCAGCACCACGAATCAGGTTGTAGAGAAAAGTTTCAGCTCTGTCGGTTTGAGTATGTGCGGTGACTAGATGGGTACTCCCAGTCTGAGTGGCAATTCTCACCAGGGCTTGATATCGCCACTCTCTCGCAGCGGCTTCTGTCTCTGGCAAATTGGCAGTAGTTTCACAGTGAAATGGTAGCATCCATTTGGCTGTAACCTGCTCGACTCGATCGGCAATACCGACATCTTGAATCCAGCCATGATCGCAGTGAGCGACGGCTAGCTGCCATTTCCAGCGTGATTGGAGATCTTTGAGCAGTTGCCCCAAACAGAGCGAATCTTGACCCCCAGAGACTCCAATCAGAACATTAGCACCGATTGGCAACAACTGTCGATCGATCAAGCTCTGGTGAAGTTGGCTATGTAGAGATGTCCAGGGCATCAGGGGAGAATGGAGAATGGAGAATTAAGCTCTCACGGTTCAGCTATTATACCAATGTGCTGGTCAGTGCTTTCAATCTATAAAAGTAATAGTCTTAAGAGTTCGATCGAATCTAGGTTGAGTTAAATAATGCAGTGCGGCACATCCGAAATATTTCAGATCGTTCGAGTAATTCTAGCGAGAAACTTAGAAATCGATCCAGACTCGATCGAGCTAGACTTTCAATTCAATCATTTCATCGATCGATTAGCCGCTCATCGTCAAGAACAATCTGGTTCTAAAGATTTACTCAGCTATTTAGAAGCTGCCAATATTTACATCGATTTAACTGAAGCTTTTGAGTTGCAGTTTTTAGCAGATTTTACCAGCAAAGCTTGTGTCACGGTTGCTGACTTGATTGTGATTATTAAATCTAAATTAGAACTGGGTTTGGCTGGGCACTAGAATCATCGAAAAGTACGGAACATCACGGGGATCGACAGATTCGATCGGAATAATCTTTTGATCGATCGCGGTTGCCCGTTCGATATACTTAGCACGGGATAATAAATCTAGATCGCTGAGGATTTGACGCACCTTGTCAAAATGACGACGAAGTTTGATAATTCCGACAGCATCAGCATTGGTTAACTGAGCTTTCAGTCGTTCAGTCGGCAGCGTTGCTGATAAGACGCTAAAGACATCATTTTGATAACATAATGGAGTGCCAATTGCCGCTGCGGCTGCCATTGGTGAACAAACTCCAGGGACGATTTCAGTCTCAAATCGATCGGCTAATCGGGTAAATAAATACATGAACGAACCGTAAAATAACGGGTCGCCACAGCATAATACCACCACGTCTCGACCCGCTGACAAGTGCGCCACAATCGGTCTAATCGCATCTGCGTACAGCTCATTGGCAGCCTCAGGATCGAGGGCACGCGGAAAGTGGAAGCAGACTTCGATCTGATTGCCAGTCAGATAAGGTGCGACAATCGATCGAGCGATACTATCTCGATCGTTTGCTGACTGATAAGCCACGACTTGCGCCGACTGCAAGATCCGAAATGCCTTGAGCGTCAACAGCTCAGGATCTCCAGGACCAACCCCAATTCCATATAATTTTCCAATCCGAATTGCAACCACAATCTTTAGCTCTTTCTCACTTTAATTTAAGTTTAGTTAGTGAATAGTGGATCGTGAATAGTAGATCGTGAATAGATAAATACAAAAATTTACTAACTATAAATATCCCAATATCTAAATGGTGGGCAGTGTCTTGATTTGCTAAACCGTCGGGGAACAAAGGCGTTGGCGGAGCCTCTCCGTTAGAAGTTACGCAAATCGCTGCCCATCCAACCCTATTTACATACCCTCTAATCTCATAAACGATCCACGATCCACTATTCACGATCCACGAATTTACTCCTGCTCCATTGCCAACGCATTTACCGCTGCTGCTGCCATTGCACTACCGCCGCGCCGACCGTGAATCGTTAGAAACGGTATACCCCGACTATCTGCTGCTAGAGCAGCTTTTGATTCCAGTGCCCCGACAAACCCAACGGGGAAACCGAGAATCAGGGCGGGTTTTGGTGCGCCATCGTCGAGCATTTCCAACAGCCGAAATAGAGCTGTGGGTGCATTCCCGATCGCAATTACCGCTCCAGCTAGATATGGTCGCCACAGCTCTAACGCCGCAGCCGATCGAGTATTCTCTAACTGGGCTGCGAGTTCCGGTACTTGGGGATCTGGTAGGGTACAGATCACTTTATTATTCACAGGCAGACGTTTGCGCGTCACGCCATTTGCCACCATTTGAGCATCGCACAAAATGGGCGCGCCAGCGGCTAATGCCTGTCGTCCCACTCGCACAGCATCGATCGAATAGTCCAGATCGTCAACTATATCTATCATTCCCGAAGCGTGAATTAATCTCACGGCAACTGAATTAAAATCAGCGGGTAGTTTATCTAAATTTGCTTCCGATCGAATCATCGCAAATGACTGACGGTAAATTTCCGCGCCGTCGCGGATGTAATGTAATGGTGCTGAAATAGTACTTTTAGACGACATTAAATATTTGGTGCAGTTGAGCTAGAGATTGACGAGTGATAAATGCCTGAAAAGATTCTTGGGGATTGAGTCGCTGATAATGATAAGCATCGATCAGATGACCGATCGCGATTGGCACTTGGGCGGGTACACACAGATCGCTTGGATCTTGCCCAAATTCGGCTGGACTCCCTGCGATTTCCAGTCGATAACAATTTTGACCCTCTACACCCCAAAGCGTAATATCAGCTCGATCGTGTTGGGCACAGGATTTGTCACAACCACTGAAATGGATACTTACTGGTCGATCTAGCGTAAAATTTGCAGCTATGTAATTGGACAGATCGATCGCGTCCCGCTGAGTATCTGTAGCTCCAAATTGACAACCACTCGATCCCGCACAGGCTCTCAACAAACTACTTGGATGATTTGCCGTATGAATCAGTCCTAGTTCAGTGATTAATAATTGCACCAGTTCTAGATCGGCTGATTTTATGTCAGGCAGGATGACATTTTGCCAAGGAGTAAGACGAATTGCACCACTCCCATATCGCTCGGCGATTTCACCCAAACCTTTCACCTGCGAACGATTCAATTGTCCCAATAGTAATACTATGCCGAGATAGTATCGATCGGGTTGTGATTGTTGATGTATGCCGAGATGGTAATTTTCATCTGCTCTTGCCACAACCAATTCTTGGTGAAGGTTTTTAAAAATAAAACGCCTAGAACCCGCAAATTCTCGTTGGACAATTTCATTAAAATCCGTCAAACCCCAACGATTGACGACATCACGCAATCTTAATTTCCGTCGTGAATTTCCACCAAACAATTCAATTCCCTGTCGATAAGTTTGAGCGATGGCGGCTAACATTGGCAAGCATTCATCCACACCTAATTTTACGCCTACAGGTATGGGGACAGATCCACGATCGTGGATACCGAGATACAGATCGAATTCTCGATCGCTAACTGCTAATAACGTAATATCATTGGGTCGATCGACAATTCCGACACTACCACCACCATCAAAACCCACACTAAACTTGGTAGATAATACCCCCAATTCAGGATGATCGGAGAGATAATCATGCCAAGCCGCAGCTAAAGAACGAACATCAATTAATTCCTGCGGATCGATGCCCGCAGTGGGACTCAACATAATATTGCGAATTCCATCTACAGCACGATCGCTCGATGCCAAACCACAGTTGGTTAATGCTGTTAAAACTTCCTTGTCAATATCTTCAGTCAGTGCCCGTAATTGTAAATTGGCACGATTGGTGACTTGGATATAGTCTAATCCGGTTGCGGTGAGTAGCTGCTCGATCGCCACACATTGAGCTACATTCAGCACTCCCCCTGGAATTCGCAACCGAGTCAACAACCCGTCCCGCGCCACCGCAGGATGATAAATATCTGGACAGATCGCGTGTTCGGCAATCACGTAAGTCTAACTCCTTCCTGATGCAACGCCAGAGATAGTGAATACTATGGTACTGAATTAACTCAGTATACTCAGATCCGGTATTCTGACTCGAAGCTTTCGCTCCATCACAGTTGCGGCACAGCCTTGGATTTTTACCAAACTTTCCCGACCCTAAGTTAGTTCAATCTAGCACGAGACGGTGACAGTTAGGATCGGAACAATCACTCGATCGACCCGTCACAGACATTAACTTCACCTGCAAATTGATCATCAGTTCGGGAATCTCCACAACCGATTGACGCGGAAGAGTGAAATTCGAGCTACAATTGCCGTTGGTGTGAGTAAGTATAAATAACTAGTCAAAGCTATGCCTCCCAGCCGATTAACTCTCGAAACTCAAAAATCTACCACCAGTAACCAGTTGGAATCTGCAACATCACAGCACAGACAGCAAGTTGCTAACTTAACGAAAGCTTTGTACCCAGTCGATAAGCAAGAAAAGTTTCTCGAACTTCAAGCCGAAGTTGAGACTCTATTCGTTCAATTGCAGGCTCTCCAACGAGTTCGCGCATAACTAAAAGCTTTCAGACTACTTCAGATCACAAATTTTATATTAAAAAAATAGACAGCGATCGAGTGTGTTCGATCGCTGTCTATTGTATTTTTTGAGTAAGCGCAGAGGGCGGGTACAAGATCTACGCTAATTAACCTAAGTTGCTACCTAATAGAATGCCTGCGACTGTTCGCGAAGCGTTCCCGAAGGGTAGGCGCGGCTAATGCTGCAAAGTCCGCCTACGCGGACTAATAAACTAGTCCGCGTAGCGGCGTTTTTATTCGGGGGTTCCCCCCGAATAAGAAAACGACAAGACAGCGGTTAGAAACCGCTGAGGTTGTAGGTAGCAACTTGGGTTAATTACTAAAGTTAACTAACCTCGAACTCCAATCCGCCGCCATGACTGATTGGGATCTGTGAGTGGTGAAGCAAGCTGGATTACCCATTCAACCAACCGAGGCACCAGATAGCTACCCCATACTGCCAGATGGCTTTGCCAACCGATGATAATCTCAGGTTTATCTCGATCGATCCCCCGAATTAAAGCCTGAGCGACTCGTTCGGGTGACATCGGTACCATCCAGCGGAAGAGGGACATATCTCGCACCATGTCTGTATCAGTCAATGTTGGCAATAGAGACATCACCTTCACGTTATGACTCGCTAATTCGCCGCGTAAGGCTTGGGTAAAGCCCAAGATGGCAAACTTAGTCGCTGAGTAGGTAGACATCGTAGGAGCGGCAACCTTGCCCATTAAGCTAGCCACGTTTACGATCGTTCCTTCCCGTTGGGATACCATCCGCCGCGCAATTAGCCGCGTCACCGTATACATACCGATCAGATTAATCGCGATCTCATCTTGCACCTGTGGCAATTTAGATTGCAAGAAGGGCGTTTGATATGCGACTCCGGCACAGTTGACAAGCAAATGAATCTGTCCATAATCCCGCCAAGCCTTTGAGATGGTGACATCAATCTGCACCCGATCGGTCAAATCTACCACCAGGGGAATTACTTCTACACCTAGTAATTTAATCTCGATCGCCATTTCAGCCAGTCGTTGTTCGTTCCGAGCCAATATCAGTAACCGTTTCACGCCATTTTTGGCTAGCTCAAAGGCAATTGCTTTGCCGATACCACGAGATGCTCCAGTGACGAGAGCTGTTTTTCCTTGTAGCTTCATTTTCAAAACCTCCAAAAGGTAATGTCTCACTGCATAGTTGGCTCAATCTATCCATCCATGCGGACATGGAATCTAGATCTCCTAACTAGACAGGGAGAAGTCGGGGATATAAATCACAGTCAAATGTCGATAGTCAGATGTCAGGACTTGTGAGTCTAGAGATTGTTCAGAGTGTAGGGCGATGGAAGTGACAGAGCATGG
>JANNBD010000311.1:0-11418 GCA_031385105.1 Chamaesiphon sp. OTE_78_metabat_374 | reverse complement strand
AAACTCAGGATCTTCAGCGGCTCTCAATTCTTGAGACACGAAGTCATAAGCGCGAAGGTTTAGGGCTAAACCAACGATACCAACTGAGCTAAACCAGAGTCCAGCTACAGGAACGAACAGCATGAAGAAATGCAGCCAACGTTTGTTGGAGAAAGCTACGCCGAAGATCTGCGACCAGAAACGGTTTGCAGTCACCATCGAGTAAGTTTCTTCAGCTTGCGTAGGGTCGAAAGCGCGGAAGGTGTTGGAAGAATCGCTATCTTCAAACAAGGTGTTTTCTACAGTCGCACCGTGAATCGCACACAGCAGCGCACCGCCGAGAATCCCTGCAACGCCCATCATGTGGAAGGGGTTGAGAGTCCAGTTGTGGAAACCTTGGAGGAAAAGGATGAAGCGGAAAATTGCAGCTACGCCAAAAGAAGGTGCGAAGAACCAACCAGATTGACCCAATGGGTAGATCAAGAAGACGCTAACGAACACTGCGATTGGACCGGAGAAAGCGAGCGCGTTGTAAGGACGAATCCCAACTAGACGAGCGATTTCAAACTGACGGAGCATGAAGCCGATCAAACCAAACGCGCCATGTAGAGCAACGAATGCCCACAGACCGCCGAGTTGACACCAGCGAGTGAAGTCGCCTTGTGCTTCAGGACCCCAAAGTAGCATCAGGGAGTGCCCAACGCTGTTTGGTGGAGTGGATAAAGCTGCTGTCAGGAAGTTACAACCTTCGAGGTAGCTGGAAGCCAAACCGTGACTGTACCAAGAAGTAACGAATGTGGTACCAGTCATCCAGCCGCCGAGGGCTAGAAAAGCGCATGGAAATAGTAGAATGCCAGACCAACCGACAAATACGAACCGATCTTTTTTTAACCAGTCGTCTAAGACATCAAAGATGCCTTTGTCAGATTGCTGGTTGCCAACTGCAATGGTCATGACGCAGTAAAACTCCAGATATTATAGGGACATGATTTCGAGCGATCGATTTACATAACTAGGTTATGCAGTCAATACACTTAAACTTCACTGGTTTATTAAATCAGTTTACGTTTCTTTACTTAGTTTAGTACGATTATGTCGAGATTGGCAGGGTCTTCACCTACTTTCCGGCTAAATTTAATATTTTCAACAGAAACCAGCCCCTTTTCTCTCATTTGGTTAAGACATAATAAGTATAAATACTTATTATTGGCACAAGGATCTGGGATCGCCGATCCTTAAATCGATCCAAGAGGACGGTTATCTATCTAGCCACTAAATTATCGTTCACTTTAGAACATTTATCTCAGATAAACAAAAGGGGTGATTTAATTCTCACCCCATCCCCTAGGCAGATACCTTATTTATTTCGCTCACCAAGTCATAGAACATCATTTTGATCACCTTACCGATCGTCTTGGATCGTGCGAGTTTGATTGGCTTATGACTTTTGTAGTCTAGGAATATCGTGTAGACATCTTGCCCCGTCTTATTTTTCAAGCGAGACTTGCCAGATTCGATCCGCGTAAATAGCCATTGCCATGTAGCCGTCCGACATAACTCTGAGCCGCTCTTGCTAGTCGCTGTAGCAGACTTGCCCGACTGTTCGCGAGTTGGTGCCACACCCAGCATTTTAGTAACCTTCCTGAGGCTGATATGTTTGGCTGTGGGTTTTCCCGATACCTTACCCTTGGTTACAACCACGATCGGCTGCTTATCTGAATCTAGAAAGTTGTCGATCGGGAAAATCTGACTAATTAGCATTGCCTGGACTCGCTCGCCCATCCCGTACTTTTTCATAACTGTTCGATATCGATCGAACTGGGAATCATCGAGAATCGATCGTAACTCAAACTCTACTCGCCGTTCTTCGGCTTGTACCATTACCAATAACTTAGCCTCTAGTCTCATCTCTGGCGTAATCCCCGATCCGATCGAATCTGCCATCTGTCGATCGTACTTGAGGCTCTTTCCAGTCCCAGCCACCCACCGCCAAAACAGCGGCGCGTCTGTCGATATATCTGCACGTTCGGGGAAGGCATAGGCTAGATCCTGTTTTAATCTGTTCACCATTGGCGATTGCAACCGGACTAAATGCCCCAGGCGTAGTGATGTCTCCCGCAGTTTGGCGGTGAGTTCATCCCGTACCAATACAAACCTCGCGGGGTTGTGGTGATGTTCGGCGCAATAAGCCCCAATTGCTAGCGCGTCCGCCGGATCGTCTTTGTCGGGCAATCCTAAATTCTTGCGGTAGCTCCGAAGCTGGCTGTGACCGATTAGCATGACTTTTACTCCTGCTTCAGTCATCTTTCTAACCCACAGTCTGGTGTAATTTACTCCCGTTGGTTCGATTGCAATGATATCGGGTTTGTGATCGAGTAATTGCTTGAGTCCATGAGCTGAAGTAAACGCTTCATGAAAGTTCTCTCCATCGCGATAATAATCACCTAAATCTTTAGGCATATTCTCTGAATCTATGACACAGTAAACTAGCCGACCTTTACAAGCGTCAGCACCAATAATCCGCATAATGGCTCCTTTTATTTATTTAGTTTTCAATGTGCGTTAAGCTGGAGTTACACATTCTTTTAGACCTATTTACCCAGGTCAAGCTTACGAATCTCCCATACTGGCGTTATTCACTTTTTAAGCGTTAGGGTACGATATAGCGATCGCACAAGCTCACGAACGATAACAGGCGTTAAGCCTCGTTCGTCTTTCGAGACAGTGCGATCGCTTTGTCGTTGCTAGGAGGTTTGGAAGCTCCCCGCGACCGCCATATTTTGGCGGTTTCGTCTAGTTAAGACTCATCAGGCGGGCTGGTATTTGGGTGGTTTTCTGGTATAATTAAGACAACCTTTTGGTCGAGGTTTTGAATTGTTTTGTCGAGTAATTGAGTCACAGTTTCAATCATAAAGTTCCGCTGAGAATGCGTTAACTTTCCATTTCCATAGCCGTCTGTTCTTGAGCTTCCCAGCAGAGAGACGGCTATTTTTAATTGGGTTTTAATCTGGTCTTCTTTCACTTATGCTTCTCCGAAATTCATCAGCTTTCTGTTTACGGTAATTAAAGGCTAACTCCGTCAAATTATCAGCCGCTTCACACAGCTCATTGTTTGCCCACGGATAGAAATCGTCAGCCTCATCAAGGTAATTAACAGCCGTGATAATTCGATCGATACAGTCATGGATCGGATTGTCGGAGTAGATTTTGATATGCTTGGTCACGGTGCTTACAGTGTTCGGAGTTGGTTCGGAGTTTGTGTCGGAGTTCATGGTTATTAGGTTCTAGGTTTTAGGGGTTAGGCTTTAGGCGATCGACGGTTCGCTTCATACCATCGTTCTCGTTCATCGAAATTGTCAGAGCGGTTAAACGTGGCAGGATCGATATCGTGAAGAACACTTTCGAGCCTATCGATCGATAGTGTGAGCATTTTCGCTAAGTCCAGATAGATGGTATCTGGCACACTAACGGGCAAAGATCGAATCTTCAATTCCCCGTCCAGTTTCTTCAGAGCCGCGTGAACGGTCTTAATTTGTTCGATCGCTATCAACTGACATCGATAGTTCGATGCTATGTCCATCGAAAATAAGCCCCAGGGGTGGGGGATGAGATTTTAGTTAGTCTGAGTCAATCTATATTGTTTGGTCTGTTTAACCACCAATTCGGTTAGTCTGTACCCATAAACCGAACGTTAGACATAAGTGATATCAACGTTTGCGGACAAAATCGATAGCCCAATCGACGATCGAGCCAAATAAACACCTGGCTAATCCTTTGAGTCAGTATCCACCGCAAATTCGGGGCACTTTATAGATACCCTTTCATTGCGGCGATCGCTATCGATGCACCATCGATCCGACAATTAGGGGTGTTGAACAACTAACTGAGGATCGGCGATGTCATCACTATAGCATAATCCTACGAATTAGTAGAATTATTTCTATTAATATGTAGGAATGCGTTATGATAGACGTAGCCACAACAGGCTATGAGCAATGGAGGTAAGCGATTGAATGAATTAATTAGAAAGCGCGGTTTTAGGTTGGGAGCGGTAGCAGAGGCGATCGGAGTCAATCAAAACACGATGACCAGATGGACTGGCAACGCACCGATCGAGAAGCTAATTAGGATATCTGATTTTTGTGATATCCCCATCACTGAGATTATTGATTGCTTCAGGCCCGATCGAGAATCACCAACTATTGAAGATCGAACCGGAGGAGAAAACAATTAGCGATCGACAAGCAACACTCTTCGACCTTGACCAATACCAGTGTGATGACTTAGTAAGATGGGGCTGGCTTGAACCAGAAGCTCCCCAGTTGGGGAGCACTAAAAACTTGCTCCCCAATTCCCCAGTTGGGGAGCAAATGAAGCCCGATATTCTGCTCCCCAACCAGCCAGTTGGGGAGCAGAATAAATCAGCTAACTCTAATCTCCAAATCGTTAAAGTAAAAGGTCGAAATTACTTCCTTACACCCTCTAAAAAAACTAATAATATTGTGGTTCCACGGAGTTGGTATGATATAAAAGTGACTAAAGGACACGAGTATCTATATTTACGCTGGCGGGAAGACGGAGCGCAAAAGAGCCGATGTTTGGGACGATTGGACGCGCTAAAATATAGCGACTGAACCAACCAAACCGCCACCATCCTGTATGCCAAATCTCCTAAATTTTGAGCGGCCTCGCCCAAAGCTCCGAACCAAACCAGCCACCCAACTCACCCTACTTTCCACACCTCAACCGCCCACAGAGCATAGGGAACCGCCCCAAATAGAACGGGACAATTCACCCCGTAAAATTAGCGCATTACGGGGCAATCTACCCCTACATTTGGCGATCGACTATGACAAGTTAACCCCGACTCAACAAGCAAAATGGGACGCGGGAATGTGGGGGACGATCGAACTTAAAAACGATCGCGGTAATCAATATTATGTGACCCGCTGGACGGATCCAACTACAGGCGTTAGGCGATCGAATCGGTTGGGGCGAACCTACACTGAAGCGATCGCCAAACTAAAATTATTAACCCACCCAATCTAATTATTACTGCCCCGAATACTGGGGCATTTTAGTATGAAAACTAAATATATCTATCGGTTCCCAATTAGGGTAAGTTTGCGGAGATGGGGACTATCGATCGACATCATCCGCCCGATCGTTCGCCATGTCCCCACCGAATCGATTTCAATCTTTCTCAACTTCATCGACGATTGACTTCACCAGTCCATTCCTTCTGGTGCATTTTCACAGCGGGGACATTTGGCGATCGCACTCTTGGATAATCCCACCTCACGTGCGATCGATCGAACCGACATTCCCTCAGTTCTGAGTTGGTTGATTCGATCGCAACTATTCGCAATTTTCCCACCCACGGGGCGGCCGAATATTTTCCCCTTGCTCCTGGCGTGAGCCAATCCAGATCGTACCCGTTCCCTAATTAATTCCCGCTCGAATTCCGCCATCGAGGAGAGAATTTGGGCGATTAATTTACCATGTGGGGTTGAGAGATCGAACTGCATCCCCGTCTGAGCAATCAGCGACACGCCATAACTAGCGAGTAGTTCGAGCGTCATGATTAGGTCTACAGTCGATCGTCCCCACCGCGATAATTCGGTCACTAACACCACATCGATTAAACGTGCTCGCGCTAGTTCGATAATTTTCTTGCGTTCCGCGCGATCGTTCTTCGCTCCCGAACCCACCTCTTTATATATTCGCACCACATCATAATTACAACGATCTGCATAACTTTTAAGGTCTGACAGTTGCCGATCGCAATTCTGATCCTGTGTCGAAACTCTGGCGTAAATTCCCACTCGTACCTGTCCACTTTTACCCCCTGAATTATTCACGCTGTAACCCGCTCCCCATCATCTAATTTTCAGCGTCCACCAAACCAAGTGTTTGAATGGACATCTCCCACCTATGATTCCCCTCGATTTCGGTAATCATCTCAGGGCCTCAACAGATCCCCCTAAATTTCGTCCCGATTTATGGCCCGATTGGCTGAAATAGATAGCAGTAATTCTGGATGTGATATGTGTAAATTTCTAACTGTGGGATTGGTTGCGCTTGCTGGTGGACTGGGAGTAATTGGACAGGCCAACGCCGATCCAGCTCCAAAGGACAATTATTCTGTTCAACTAGTCGGACAGGCAGGATCGAAAGTGCGTGGGTCGATCGTCTGGACGGATGCCAGAAACCCAAACAAGCCCACCTACATGGAAACCGTAGACGGGATTTCAACCGCAACCATCACACTGAATCTTCCCGCTGGTTCGATCGTCTCTGCCACTGGTTCCAGTGATGTGTTCAAAGCTGTCACCATCAAAATATTCCGCAACTGGGTTGAATGTGACGATCAGCCGATCGCAGACAAGACGCTATCTAGTACAAAAGTCTGCACACCCTGACCTGAAGGCGGCGGAGTTTCGATCGGCTCCGCGACTGGTTCAAAGTCTACTTCGATTTCGATTTCGTCGCCTTCGACCAACCAATCGACCACATCCGCTAGAATTTGGTGAGCTAACTGTAACCTCTTCAGATCGACTCCATTCATCTCAAAACTCGCCATAATAGTCGCCTAAATAATTTATCAAATCTAGGTATAGAGTTCCCCCGAACAATTAGCGGGGAACCATAGGGAAGTAGATAAATTATTTAATCAACTATTTAGAGCGATCGAACAATGGCAGAACCAACATTACAAGAAATTTTTGGCGCGGGTGCCACTCAGTCCGCAACCACCATTACTATTCTCAAAGCCGATCTACCCATGACATCAGCGGCGGTGAATCGGGGCGAGCAATGTTTTGCGGCGATCGTTAAAAAAGCATCGACGAAACTAACTACGGCTGAATTTGCCACCAATGCCGATCAGTCAGTGACGATCGCGGCGGGTTTTGATAGTCTGGCGTATCGGACGATCGGCACCGTCCAGGATACATTGCTCCAGACTCAGCTAACCATTAATTTTGCTAAGTTGCAGCCGACTAGTGGGATTACCCCAGACGATTATTAATCGGGGAATGATGTATGGCTAATAAAATATGGATGCTGTCGTTCGAGAACTGTATCGGACAGAAAGGGACAGCTTTCGTCTGCAAGGAAAGTGTTAGTTTCATCCCTGGTAGTTGCGGCGTAATAATCGTCTATAACGGTGTCAACACTGGCATCGGCGAAAAGTAGCGTTTGCAAGTATTGTCACATCAGCAAATCGGGCACTCTGTCCCCCTGGCTATCCGTTTTATGAAGATCAAAGCGCGGGCTGTGTCACTTCTATTAACCCAAACCAGCCCTGTGACTGCATCAATGGCGGATGTGTCCCCAAAACCACCTACAACACCCCTGGCGTATTCCTCACCCTAGCCGCCTGTCAAGCCGGATGTGCTAAAAACTCCAACTGTACGGGCGAATGCGTCGATCCGGCTGAAATTGCCGCACATCAACAAGCCATCAACAACCTAAAAGTAAAAATCTGTTAACAAATGAGTTCTCTTCCTGGCTTGACCGCGCAGGTGAACAGCATGAGCGGGTGCGCGCCTGCTGACTGTTGCGCGGAAATTGCGGCAATAAAATCGCAATTATCCACCATCAACGCTGAAATCGCCGCGCTCAAGGCCAAGAATCCGAAGGATCATACCCAAGACATCGCGAAACTGTTCGCGCTGCTGGGGACGTTACAGATTGGGATAACGAGCTTAGGTGCTGAGGTTGGTATTTTAGGGGCTGCCACCGCAACGGCTAGCGCAATCGCTGCTGGAGCCGCTAGCGCGGTCGGTTTGATTGCCGCTCAACTAGCCGCAATGCAAGCGACCATAGCTGGGCTACTTGCTAGTTTAGCCGCCTTGTCAGCCGCCATCTTACCTCTAATTGGGTTAGCGGCCATCGTTGCGACACTCGCATTAAATGCGGCCGCCGCTCAAATATTGGCGCAAAGTGCCTACGGGCTGGCTGACACTGCCCTAAAAATTGGCAGTAGTGCAGGCGACCAAGCCGCTACCGCCATTCTACGGGCAGGAGAAGCTCTATCAGCCGCAATCTCAGCGGGTCAATCGGCGCAAGATGCCAAACAAGCAGCATCCACCGCTGATACTAGAGCCATCGCCGCTGGAAATGCTGCCAATGCTGCTGATACTAAAGCCGTCGCCGCTGGAAATGCTGCCAATGCCGCTGATACCAAAGCGATCGCCGCTGGAAATGCTGCCAATGCCGCTGATACCAAAGCCGTCGCCGCTGGAAATGCGGCCAATGCTGCTGATACCAAAGCCGTCGCCGCCACTGGAGCCGCTGGCACAGCCAATAAAAAAGCCGATCAAGCAATTGCGATCGCCTCCTCAATTGCCGCAAAACCAGGCATTCCAGGCAAAGACGGGCTACCAGGGGCACAAGGCATTCCAGGTTTAAAAGGCGACCAAGGGCTGCCAGGAGCCGCAGGACTAGCCGGAAGCAATGGAATTAATGGATTCCCAGGAAGCCCAGGCGCACCAGGCAAAGACGGGCTACCAGGGGCACCAGGGGCACCAGGCGCAACCGGAGCGACGGGCGCACCAGGAGCCACCGGAGCCGCCGGAGTCAATGGACTAACTACAGTTATCAATCAAACCACCGTGAACCCAGGAAAAGAAGACGAAATTATCAATTTACTCAAAGGCACAAATGCTAATGTACTAGCCGTTCCAGGGGCACTGATTGCTAGTACTCAGTTTAGATCCGCTGCTATTTCCGCTGCTGCCGCTGGAGCCTGTCAAGCTTCTAAACCTGGCAGTTGTCCAGGTGGGGGAGCCGATCAGATGAATAATTTAGGAAATAGATTAAATGGTATCGGTACCGCTGTAGGACTACTAAACAATCAAGTACTAGGCACTGTTACCAGTACTCTAAACGTAATTAATACAAAACTTGGTTCTCAGATTGTCGGTGGTCTAAGCGCGTGGTCTAAGGGCATTGCCGAGGTAGTAAATAAATCACAAATACTAAACGTACTCACATACATTAGTGTCTTGCATAATGCCTATATGCTATCTAACGCATTGAGTCAGACTCTATTTAGTGCCGTAGGTAACTCACTAGCCGCATTAGGGCTAAAAGACACCAGCCAAGACCCAGCCGGAACACCATTCAACGTTGGGAAAATAGTAGGTGACTGGACGGAAACATTCTTTAAATCAGTATTTGGAGTAGCCACTGTTAACGGGATTAAAGCTGATTGGAAAAAATATAGCCGAATCTATCAAGCTGCGGCTCAAGTTGTTTACTCAGTGCAATCAATTGGACATTCAATACTAGGAGCATTAGAAGTTGTGGGTTCTCATGTTTCTAAGATTGGTAATGCCTTGCAAAAATTCCGCGTAGTGAGTGACAAAGCTTACAGTTGGATGAATCCAACCCCATCATTTCAAAACCGATTTATGACAGGCTTGCAACAGACTCAAGAAGTTGTTTCTCAAATCGATCAGGTGTCCTCTGAGGTGCTGTCTGTCCAAGAAAACATCACCCAGATGGGCAAACTGAAAGAAGAGTTAGATAAGAGCCTGAAACAAGAGCCAGACAGTAAACAAGCAGCCGCCACGCCGGAAGCCGTCAAGGTTAAAGAAGCCGCAGCCGAGGCAAAAACAGCCAGCAAGTCGCCGCTAATCCCTGATGAATCAATTCCTAAACCAGATTAATTACTATGGCATTACCAGAAGGTTTTAGTGCGGCTGAACATCTCCAAGATGTGATTCTGCTAACTCAAAATAAAATAGTCCGTACCGAGTTTAAGGATGTCGGTGATGATGATTGGGAAAAAGATATTACGACTGCCAGAGCATCCCTAAGAGTTGCTTGTACTCATGAAGAAGCAGATTCGATCGACATGACTATATTGCGATTATGGTTGTTCTTTGGAATCTTGCGAAAAGCCCAAGATTTCCATCCAGCTATCTTTGGTATTCCCTCTACCAGTTTTCAGGAAACTACCCGCTATCATCCACAGATTCATCTTCATTTTGAAGAGAAATATACTGAAGCTGATGCAGGGTACAAACCTTTACGCTCACAGATTAGCTTTAGATTAATCGGCGAGACTACGGAGACTCTATCTAGTGCTGAAGTGCTAATTATTGCGAACAAAATTAAAACACTATTCGCTGGTGCAACTCCATTTTTCTGGAAGCGCGGTAAGGAGTTATATAGTTACATTGACCAATCAAAAGGGTACTATCTCCAGATACTTTGCTTCAATGAAACAGAAGCGAAAAAAGTTGTCGAGCAAGTTCTAGATATTCGTGGTCACACACCTACATGGAAATTATTGAACACAAAGACAAACTCAGAACCTACTACTTCTTACCCGACAATTCCGGTTACAAAAACAATTTTAGGAAAATCGTACAAACAACCTCGTCGTAGACCTGTCGGCAATGTGTACTTCAGGTACGCAACACTACACATCCACGGTAAGCCTAACCCAGTCGTACTAGTCGATCCAGACAAACGGTACAAGAATGCGATCGTCAACTAAATTTAACCAAATTCGAGACAAAACCCCTATAGGGGGTTGTCAGATAATTTGTTAGACACAGAGCCACTTATGGGCACGTTGAATAAGCACGAATCACACTAACTAAAATGGGTAGACGCAGAACAGCGGCGCAAATTAAACGCCAGGCAGATTTAGCATTAGCTCGCGAAAATTATTACAAGACGAAACCAGCATCCACACTGACAACCGTAAAGAAACGAGAGATCGAAAGTCTTGTTTACGCTAGTCAGGCTATTAAATCGGGTGCTAACTCCGCTCTAATGAAAGTACCATGCAGCAAAGCGGCTTTAACCTTCTTTGGTGGGCTTGTAGCTCTCGGATTACGAGAACCTAGCACAGTGACCGATCCCGTTGCCTCCAGACCTCGGAATTTTAAGCCAGCACAAGTTCACGCAATGATCGGTACATCAACACCGACAGCTAGTGTATCGCCTTGGGGTACTCGCGTCATTAAGTACTCAACTGCTACTACTGGCACTTCACAGGCTCACTACAACGCGCCGATTTCAGGTTCAGCGGCTATTGTCACTTATGACAATATTGATGCGAAAGCTTCAACCCTCTTTACAGCTATCCAAGGTACACTCGGCGATCTCGATTATGCTCGGTTCTACTTAACACCGGAACAGTTCTCGAACATCAAAAACTAGCTAAGTCGTCACTCTGATACCTTTATGGAATTCCTCGCCACTCCCCTAATTGTCCACGCTGAGATGGATGAAGCAGCCTTCCAGTATGAACTAGCCCGAATGCGAGTTCGGGAGGCTGCTACAGCGGAATTTGTGGCGGGGGAAATAGAGGTAGATGACTTCCTTGATGCCCTACAAGATAGCGGTATCGATGTAGATGACGCGCTAAAAACTTGGAGTTCGGGACGATCTTACATGAGCTAATCAAATGAGCAA
>JANNBD010000267.1:0-2797 GCA_031385105.1 Chamaesiphon sp. OTE_78_metabat_374 | reverse complement strand
GTCACAGGCGGCCCAGGGTATCTTTATTATCTGTTGTTGAAGAGCTAATTTGGTGGATGGTGGATGGTGGATGGTGGATGGTGGATGGTGGCTCAATTATTCCGATCTCCCCACACATCCCCACACTCCCCATCTTTGATAGAATAATAGATTGGATTACTCCTTTGCATCGTCAATCGTCACCCATGCCCGATCTTAGTACTAGCTCACCGTCGGTGCATTCAGATGTCATCGAGTTACAGGAAAAATTTGCTGCTGGCACCCCAAAAAATCAGTTGCAGATCCTGCCGCAGCTATTGGCGGCGGGATTGCCAGGGATTGAAATTCTGATTGAATGGCTCCAAGAGCAAATCGGCACGAAGCCAACAATCGTGACAGGTGCCGTTTATCAAGCCTTGTACGTGAGTGAATCTGCTGTCGCGAAAGAATATCTCGATCGAGAGTTGCCCAGTGGGATGATCCCGTTACGATCGAGTCAGGGAGTTGATTACAAGCTGCTTCAGCAGTTGTTAGCCCAGCAAAAGTTTGAAGCCGCAGATAAGCTCACCACTGAGAAACTGTGTGAATTAGCTGGCGCAGATGCAGTGAAGCGGAAGTGGATCTATTTTACTGAAGTGAATGGATTACCGGAAATCGATCTCCAAACGATCGATGCGCTATGGTTATTTCATTCTGAGGGTAAATTTGGCTTCTCCGTCCAGCGGGAAATGTGGGTCGGCATGGGCAAAAATTGGGATAAACTATGGGTGAAAATCGGCTGGAAGAATGGTAATAACTGGACGCGATACCCAGGCTCGTTCATTTGGAATTTGACTGCGCCCAAAGGTCATTTACCCCTGTCCAATCAATTACGTGGCGTTCAAGTGATTTCCTCGTTATTATCACACCCAGCCTGGGAACGATAGGATTGGGAGATGCGGAGACGGGGAAAATGGACTGAAGTAATTTTGCCCAATTCCTAGTCCCCCAGTCCCCTCCCCTCCCCGTCCCCCAGTCCATCCCCTCCCCTCATGCTAAAACCATCACACCGCCTTGCCGTACTATTACATGACGGAATTACTGGACTTCAGGGCAAAACTGGGTTGACGCTGTTGCGATATAGTCCCGCACAGGTAGTTTGTGCGATCGATCGATCGGTTGCAGGTCAGTCGCTGGTAAAATTAACAGGAATTAAGCGAGATGTACCGATTGTGGATTCGATCGAGTCAGCACTAGAGCATCAGCCAGATGTGCTAGCAATCGGGATCGCCCCTTCAGGTGGAATTATTCCAGAGAGCTGGTTTGGTGAGTTGCAAGCAGCGGTGACAGCAGGATTATCGATCGTCAATGGCTTGCACACCCCCCTAGCAAATCATCCCCAATTAGTTGGATTATTACAGCCAGGACAATGGATTTGGGATGTCCGCCAAGAACCCAAGGGCTTAAAAATCGGTACAGGTGCAGCCAAATCATTGCCATGTCTGCGGGTGCTGATGGTGGGGACAGATATGGCGATTGGCAAAATGTCCGCAGCTTTAGAATTACAGCGTACCTGCGAACGGCGGGGCGTAAAATCGAAATTTATCGCTACCGGACAAGCGGGGATGATGATTAGCGGTGAAGGTGTGGCGTTGGATGCAGTGCGAGTTGATTACGCCGCAGGTGCAGTTCAACAAGCCGTAATGCAGCACGGCAATGACTACGATCTACTATTAGTCGAGGGACAGGGTTCGCTGCTGCATCCAGGTTCGACAGCAACTTTACCCCTGATTCGCGGCTCTCAACCTACGCACCTGATTCTACTCCACAAAATTGGTCAGGAAACCATTCGGAATTGTCCCGATGTCAAAATCCCCCCGTTAGCTGAAGTAGTGCGGTTATACGAGGCGGTGGCTAGCTGTGCGGGTGCCTTTGGAGATATCAAGGTAGTAGCGATCGCCCTCAATGGTGGTACATTACCTGATGATGTGGTCAGAGCTGAGATCGATCGAGTCACCGTCGCAACTGGTTTACCCTGTACTGATGCCGTGCGGTTTGGTGGTGATGTGTTGCTAGATGCAATCCTCAATTCATAATAATTCAGAAACCCCCGATGTTCTCAAAAGAATATCGGGGGTTTTCTATCTGTAGAGGTTCTGAATTTTATCTGTAGCTTTGGCGATTTTCGCGTTCATCAGCTAAGGGACGACTGCGAGTAGAGCTGCGATCGCGATCGACTTTATCTTTGGCTTTGCTAGCACTGCGCTTGAGCGCGTCCAAGCGAGACTCATAGTGGCGACGCTTGCTCTTTTTGGGAGTGTCATCAGTTAATGTTTTGAGGGCACTGCCCAGGCTCTTGTAGGCGTTGGGGAGAGTATATCCAAACCGAGCTGCTAGGGCGATCGCTTTTTCATCAGCATCGATCGCTTCTTTGAGATATCGATCGCTATTATTGCGGGCATACAAGCGATAACCGGATACGCCACAGAGTCCCAAGGCGAGGATTAGTAATAAACCATCCTGTACCCACAATTCTCCAACAGCACCGCCTAGACCGATCGCTAGGGCTGCCATTTCCCAGCCATCACGGGAGATCGTATCATTCTGGACTCGTGCGACTTCATGCCAAAACAACAGATTGCGTTGATCGAGAGCCAGCCGTTCCCACTTGACGAGATCGATCTGGATTTCAACTTGATCTTTGCCCAATTCTTCACTGCGAACTAGGGGCGGATTGACTTCGACAGTAGTTTCCACAGTTACCCAGCTTTGGAGTTCTGGTGGGAGCAAACTTTTGAGCCGACGCAGTTCACTCATTTCAGCGCGAGCAGAGGCAGCG
>JANNBD010000241.1:0-6832 GCA_031385105.1 Chamaesiphon sp. OTE_78_metabat_374 | reverse complement strand
CTCGCGCTGGATATTAGTTGTCCGTGTCAGGGCTTCAGCACGGCTAGCTAGTGATAACCCCAGAGTATCGATCTTTTTCAGTGCCACCCCTGCTTGAGTCAAGCTCGGTAAGATCGCTAGCAGATTGCCGATCGGTCGCATCAAATATGACATTGTGAGTACATAGCCTGAGAGTAACTCTGCTGAGAATTTGCCGACTTGAGGTAGTCCGTATACTAATAAACCCAGTAGCAAAAAGAACAGCAAATCACCTAAACTACTAGACAGGGCGATTGCCCGTTGACTACCAATCCGATATTCACGTAGATTACTAGCAGTGACTTGTAGCTCTGCTTCTAAAAAATCTTCCCGCCGTTGGGAATGAAGTTTAAGTTCTTTGATTCCATCAGTAATTGCCTGAAAATGCTTCATCAGCGCATCATTTTCTTCCCGCGCTCTGTCAAAAAAGCGGATGGCTTGATTAATCAGCAATTGCACCAGACTAATTGCTAACGCTAAAAATATCACTGTCCCCAATAGTACCCAAATCGACAACCAGCCCAGATACATCAGCGACGCAAAAATGATCGCCATGTTAATACACAGTGTCGGCACACTAAATACTGCACCAGAAATCGCCTGAATATCTTCTGTTAGCGTCACCAGCAGCCGACTCGCCCCTAGTTCCTCCAAATGTCGCAATGGCGAAGCCAAAATCCAGCCGCTAATCCGCAGCCGCAATTTGTACACCGCATCTTGCGCCAACTGCACCAGCAAAAACTGCGAGGTGAGATTAGTCACCAACACAACCGCTACCAGCCCCACAAAGCCCCACAACAACTCTTCAGGAGCTTGAGGATGTTCGGGCGTGATCTGGCTGATCGATCGATTAATCAGCGCAATTGAGCCAGCACTACCAATCCCACTAATGGAACCCATCATCGCCGCAGCGAGGACACTAATCCATGAGGATTTGAGCAGGAATTGGATCAGATTCATCTTGTGGGAGAGGGGTGTGAGAGGTGTGGAGGGATGGGGCGGTGTAGGGGGATGGAGAAGTGTGGGAGGTGTGGGGAGTGTCGGAGACTATTATCAATTCGCTAGTCACTAAACCACTAAATCACTAAACCACTTCAATAAACCACTTCAATAAATAACCCCCAGTAGTACTGAGGGCTATCTATTAAATAACTAATCACAAATCTAGATTAGGAAAAATCCTGAATAATGTAATCAAAGTAGGGAGCGGTGGCTGCTGCGTCTTCATCACTGAGCAGATTTAGGGATGCTGTCTTGAGTGCTGCAATCCCGTCAGCCATTCCGTTGACTGGAACACCAAGAGAATTATACATATCTCGCACGCCAATTAAACCAATTTGCTCAATCGGGGTGATGTCGCCAGCAAGCACGCCGTATGTTACCAATCTGAGGTACCAACCATAGTCTCTCAGACACTGAGCGCGTTGTTTTTGCCCGTAGGAATTACCACCAGGAGCGATATAGTCAGGATGTAGCTTCCACAGCTCTTTACTTGCTGCCTCAACAATTTTCTTTTCGGCTCCTGCCAAAATGGTGACGATCCGAATTCGCTGTTCGCCAGTTTGAAGAAAAGATTGGATACTTTTGAGTTCTCCGCTGCTTGGATAGCGCAAAGCATCATCAGCTTTGAGAATAACTTGACTAACTACACTCATATTATTAATTGCGTTCGACTATTATAGATATTCTATTACAGTAGTTTAGCCATTCTCAGTACTACAACTGAAGGTAAACAGAATCTTTGGCAAATCTTTACAATTAGTTAAGGGGATGGAGCCAGAAGCGGGGATCGCGCAACTACGATAGAACAAACAACCTTTCGCAATCCTGAAAATCCTACAATCCTAAAAATCCTGATTAAGGAGTGGGAGTTAAGCATGAAACAATTACTCAGAATATCTAAATCTCTCCTCGTGACGTACTACGCCTACATGCTAGAGTATCGAGCAGAACTCTTGCTGTGGGCACTTTCAGGCTCATTGCCGTTCATTTTGATGGGTGTGTGGAGCGAAGCGGCACAGCAAGCAGATTTTGGCTTGTCATCGATCGAGTTTGCCCGCTATTTTCTAGCAGTATACTTAGTCCGACAAATTACTGTCGTTTGGGTGATTTGGGATTTTGAGCGGGAGATTGTCGATGGCAAGTTATCGTTTCGATTGTTGCAGCCATTGGATCCTGTCTGGCATCATATCGCATCCCATGTGGGCGAACGCTTTGCCAGATTGCCATTTATTTTTGGATTAGTTACTTTATTCTTTGCACTATATCCAAGTGCATTTTGGCTACCTAGCTTGCAGAATTTAGGACTATTTGCGATCGCAGGTATCGGCGCATTTATCCTCCAGTTTACTGTTCAATATACCTTTGCCATGTTTGCTTTTTGGACAGAAAAAGCCAGCTCAATTCAAGAAGTCTGGTTCTTAGTGCATCTGTTTTTGTCAGGAGCAATTGCCCCCCTGGAACTTTTTCCCTCGGAAGTCAGAACAATCTTAAAATGGACACCGTTTCCATACATCATCAATTTTCCTGCCAGTATTTTGACAGGACTAAAAGTTGATTTTGTCCATGATTTTGGGATGATGCTAATGTGGATTGCTGTGTTTGCGATCGTCAATCGCTGGCTCTGGCGCAAGGGTTTGCGTCAATACTCAGGGATGGGAGCGTAATTAGTGGTGTAGTGGTTTAGCTGTTACGACTATTAGTCGTCGAAGATGACTATAAATCTAATGCCAAGATTAGCACTGCTACCAAACTAACTAACCTGCTAAACCACTAAATCACCAAACCACTAACAACATGTATAAATACCTAAACTTAATTCAAATTTTCTGGAGAACAGCGATCTCTGCTGAATTAGAGTATCGGCTAAATTTTGTCTTTGCCGCTTTAAGCAGCTTAGGTGGATTAGCCGGAAGTTTATTCAGTCTATTTTTGTTTTATCGCAAAGGCTATAATTTCCAAGGTTGGCGATGGGAAGAGGCGTTAATTGTTGTGGGCGTTTTCACACTATTAGAAGGGTTTGCGAGTACATTTCTCGCCAGCAATCTTAGTCGCATTGTCAAACATATTCAAGACGGAACTCTGGATTTTGTCTTACTTAAGCCGATAAATTCGCAATTTTGGCTGTCTTTTCACAGCTTTTCTTTGTGGGGAGTGCCAGATTTATTATTTGGATTGGCGATTATTATCTACGCCGGAAATCTTCTGGGAGTAGGTGTGGGTGCTTATTTCCTCGCGATGATCCCACTGATATTTGGGATGGTGATTATGTATAGCCTGTGGTTTATGCTGGGTGCGACGAGTATCTGGTTTACCAAGATTTATAACCTGACGGAAGTGCTCAAAGGTTTGCTAGCCGCAGGGCGATTTCCAATTGGGGCTTATCCGGCTACCTATCGGTTTTTTTTCACATTTATAGTGCCAGTAACATTCCTAACGACAGTACCTGCTGAGATGCTGCTAGGGCGGGGAAATCCACTCTGGACTGTGAGTAGTGGCTGTCTGGCTGTAGTGCTACTAATTTTGTCAGATCGAGTCTGGCGATTTGCACTCAGGTTCTACACCAGTGCTTCCAGCTAAATTTAGAATTAACGTGTTTTGGGCTAAACCTTTTATAATTAGAGGATATGAATAACTATTTAGTCGCAGTATTATCCGATCGAATCCAAGCCGAATCCGCATATACGATGCTGGAGAAACAAGGATTACCATTAAATAAAATTAACATTCTCGGTCGTGGTTACAAAACTGCGGATGAGTTTGGACTAATCGATCCAAATGAGGTTGCCCAGAAACAAGCAAAGTTAATGGCAACTTGGTTAGTTCCGTTTGGATTTCTGGCTGGACTTGGCTTTAGTTTCTCAACTAATCTCCACACATTTGCCTGGGCAGGAGAAATAGGTGATCGAATCATCGGCGGATTACTCGGTGCCATCGGTGGCGCGATGGGTAGTGTGTTCATCGGTGGCGGTGGTGGAATTGCCTTCGGGAGTGGCGACGCGCTGCCATATCGTAACCGTCTTAATGCCGGGAAATATCTAATTGTCGTTGAAGGTTCACAGCTATTGCTCCAGCAAGCAACAACAGTATTACGCAAGTTCGATCCAGAAAATATTCAAAGCTACATTGATATGTATCAGTAGAGAGCCGATTATTCAGCAATTTCAAATTCAAACCTATTTCTGTCTGTCGTAGGGGCGGGTTTATGCTAAAAATACTCGTAACTTACCATTAAGTACTAAACGAACCCGCCCAACCCCACCAGCAACAATCGATTATTAGTGGGAAATCGGTAAAACATCTCGAATTTGAAATTGCCGCCGATCATTTCATAACTAGTGGGTGAGGGTGGGTTCAAAGTAAATTTTTAGTGCAATCTAAATCAATTGTATAAACCCACCCCTACAAGATTCTCAACCTTTAACTAATTTCAAATGCTACCGAGAGAAGAACTACTAAAACGAGTCGAGAATCGTGAAATCGTCGCCAGAATCATCGATTTGGCCGAGCAAGCAATCAAAAGTTGGGAAGTAGTCGAAACCGACTTTCTCTCCCCGCCAGAAATTGCCGAAGTTCGGGAAGTATTTAGCCGTCTCTCCGATATTGAAATTATCGCGACAGGTGGCTATCCCCAAGCCGAGCGGCAACGTTTGGGTATCTGTCGGAGTGAGCTACCATTTGAACCTAGTCAAGTCCCCCTAGCGGCTGTACATATCGCGGGTAACTTCTTGTTTGATCCGCCTACCCATCGGGACTTTTTGGGTTCGATGCTGGGCTGTGGCATCGTTAGAGACAAGACAGGTGATATCATCGTCCTTGGCGAACAGGGTGCTCAAGCGATCGTTGCGCCCGAATTGGTACCGTTTTTAGAAACCAATTTGGTTCAAGTTCGATCTGTTCCTGTCAAAACTAGACAGATTGATTTAAGCGAATTAAAGATTAGGGAACCGAAGAAAAAGGAGATGGTAACAACCGAAGCTTCGATGCGATTAGATGCGATCGCCTCTGCTGGTTTTGGCATGTCTCGCAGTAAGATGGTTGATATTATTTCTAGCGGCGACGTGCGGGTAAATTGGAAGGATGTTAGTCAATCTTCCCACGCCCTCAAAGCAGGCGATCTAGTTGCAATTCGCGGTAAAGGCAGACTAGAAATCGGCGAAGTCGCCATCACCAAAAAGGAAAGATATCGGATCAATTTAACCAGATTTATTTAAGTAAAGGGTAGATTCTAGATGGTGGGCATTGCCCACCCTACATTTATTCGGGCTAGAACCTAAAGCCCAAAGCCTAAAACCTAAAGCCTAATTACCATGCAAGTCCAATTTCGTGAATTCAGTCAATTTGATGTTTGGTTTTGGTTAGAGTTTGTCAATGTCCCATCCGAACAAGAGAAAAAGCTAGTTGAAGAAGTTTTTTCCTCATGGTTTTTCTTGGGCAAATTAGGTGGCTTTAATGCCGAGAATAGCCAAGTCCAAGAAACAGGTTTGGATCTGAGTTATATGGACTATGACAATGATGCTGCTGACAGCACCATGATGTCGGTGATGCACAATATGGGTGATTTTGAATATGAGGGCAACTGGGCACGCTGCTGGATGGATCTGGGTACTAGCGATGCGATCGCCCTTGATGTTTTGATCAACTCTCTCTCTCAATTAAATACCGAATACGTCGAAATTGTCCAGATGTATATTGGCGGCGAAAATGAAGACTGGGAGATCGATCCTAGTTATAAAGAGTCATTATTCCAGGATATTAATTAACACTCGATCTGTAAAGTAGAGGGTTCAGAAACCCGACTTTTCCAAAAAGCGGCTTGCTCCGGTCGGGTTCCCCGACCATGGAAGCAAGACAAGACAGTCGGGTTTCTTGCCGTAGCCAGTCTACTTTTACTAAATTGGGTCGAGTGGCTCACAAAACAGATTTACACCCGATTCATGGGCATAAAGTAAAACGGGTAGAATTAATAAAGTTGGGCAGACTTTCAACGAGATAAAGTGTTGAAATAACGGCACAAAATTACCATTCACCATATCACTTCTGAATTCCGATCGACAGATTGCCACTCGACATTTTTTTGCCAAACCTTTCAACCATTCGCTATTGGCAATATCTGGCTGTTGTCCGACACGAATAGCCAGAGCCATTGCCGCGTCTTCGAGATCGCCTTCACAGTCAGCAATAGTTTCTAGACTAATCATTGCCTCTGGAATATCAGTAAATTGAGTTTTTAACTCCTCAATAATTTGCAAGTCTATCATGTTGGGCTTAGAAGTAAGAGGCTTTGGATTTTAGGCTTTGGGCTTTAGTAAAGTCTATTCTGTACGCCCCAAGATCTCAACTTTAGGCAACTTTGACACCTTTCCAAAAAGCAACATACCCTGCAATATTTTTAGCTGCATCTTTAGGTTCTGGATAGTACCAAGCTGCATCTGGATTTATTTGACCATCTACTTCAATACTATAGTAGCTACACAGCCCTTTCCAACCACAAGTACTGTGAGTATTGCTATCTTTAAAATATTCTTTATTTAGACTATCAGCCGGAAAATATTGATTGTTATCCACCACTACTGTGGCATCGCTTTCTGCTAATGTAACGCCGTTCCAAGTTGCTTTCGTCATCAGATAGAGGGTAGGTGGTAGGGAGTAGAGGGTAGTTGAAAGTTGAAAGCGAAAAGTTCCGAACTACCCTCTACTCCCTACCACCTACCCTCTATCTGATGACGAAAGCAACTTGGAACGGCGTTACATTAGCAGAAAGCGATGCCACAGTAGTGGTGGATAACAATCAATATTTTCCGGCTGATAGTCT
>JANNBD010000239.1:0-2264 GCA_031385105.1 Chamaesiphon sp. OTE_78_metabat_374 | reverse complement strand
ACATGCCGAAGGTTATCCTTCTGGTGAAATGAAACACGGCCCGATCGCACTCCTCGATGCTAAAGTTCCAGTAATTGCAATTACCATGCCAGGAAAAGTATACGAAAAAGCAATTTCTAATGCTCAAGAAGCCAAGGCACGAGATTCACATTTGTATGGGGTAGTTGCAGCTAGCGACAAGGATGCAGCAGAGATATTTGACAAGGTTTTACCTGTGCCAGATGTTGATGAATTATTATCACCTGTATTAACAGTTATTCCGATGCAATTGATGTCTTATCACATTGCTGCAATGCGCGGATTAGACGTAGATCAGCCTCGTAATTTAGCAAAATCTGTTACGGTTGAATAGTTAAAAAGATTATTTCATGAATTTTGTGGAAACACAATAAAGTCGCATAATAACAAATAAAGTTATATACTGGATTCCGTAAATGTTCTACACTTACGGAATTTTCATATAGAAGCATGAAAATCAAACATATAAAAGTTGATAATTTTAAATCTTTAGTCAATTTCGAGTTGTCTTTAGCTAAATTTAGTTGTTTGGTTGGGCTAAATGGTTCGGGTAAGTCAACGGTATTGCAATTCTTTGATTTTCTGTCTCAGCAATTTAGAGGCGATCTGAGTGGTTGGTTGAAGCAGCGACAATGGGAGGCATCTGACCTTAATTCAAAATTGACTCGCAAGCAGAATATTGATTTTGAGATTTTACTTTCTCATGTTGATTATTCTGAATTTGAAATCAAATGGTCTGCTAGTCTCAATCGCCAAACACTACGCTGCACATCTGAACGAGTAGAATGGAATAAGCAGCTACTTTTGAAAGTAGAAAATGGAAATTATCAAACATGGACTTTGCAAAGGGTAACACAGGGAGTTATTCCTGGTAAAGATGGTATTAATACATATTTAAGCACTATAGAAAAGCGTGAAATATTATCTGGAAATATTCCCTTTAATTATCAGGGATCTGTGATGTCACAGATTAAAGATTCTCAGCTACATCAAGAAATAAGGCAGCTAAAAACTTTCTTTGCTAATTTACACGCACTAGATCTTTTAGCCCCTGAGTTACTCAGGCAAAGAACTAGAGATGCTGGAGATAGTTTAGGAATAGGGGGTGAGAAGCTATCAGCATTTTTACATGGATTAGGTGAAGAAAAGCGATCTGATATTCAGGCTAAATTAGCTAATATTTATCCGCAATTCAAGCAACTCGATCTATCGTCGCTACGTTATGGCTGGAAAAAACTTGCAGTTCAAGAGCAGTTTGGAGATACTATTATTAAGACAGAAGCCCGACATGTCGCCGATGGTTTCCTGCGGATATTAGCAGTTCTTGCTCAACTATCAAAATATCAAAGCTTTTTACTACTTGATGAAATAGAAAATGGTGTTAATCCAGAACTTATCGAATTCTTAGTAGATGAATTAGTTGTATCTTGGCCGCAAGTGTTAATTACAACACATAGCCCGATGGTTTTAAATTATCTTGAAGATGAAATTGCGATCGAGGGTGTTATCTATATATACAAAGCCAAAAATGGAGCCACACAAGCGATCCGACTTTTCGATATTCCCTCAATGCGTGAAAAACTAACTGTGATGGGTGCGGGTGAAGTCTATGAAGATACTTTACTCACTCAACTTAATGAAGAGATTATTGGAAATTTATAATGTTCTTAATATTAAGTGGAGAGGGAGCCTCTGATATCGGTACTAAAAATGATGAAGTCGGCCCAATGACGAAGCTGATTGATGCTTGGATCGATAGACAGATTGGATATTCATTACTCGAATGTAATTTCTATAGTATTATCCCCAAAAGACAATTAACCGAAACAGCCAAAGGGATCAAACCTCGATCTATGAAAGGAAAAAAGCAGGAGAGTGAAACGCGATACTATTATAAAAATGCTCAAGCGTTAGCATTATTAGCCCAGCATAAAGGCAAAGAACTTGGTGGTGATGTACCGTTAATTTTAGTGTTGTTTAGGGATGCAGATGGTACGGCGAGTGCCGAGCGTGGAGTGTGGCAAGATAAGTGGAAATCGATGCTAAATGGATTTGAAGCTGGACAGATTTCTACTGGTGTCCCGATGATTCCCAAGCCGAAGTCTGAAGCGTGGGTTTTATGTGCTTTACGAAACAAGTATCAAAATTGTGGCAAACTCGAAGATGAATCTGGTAATGATAATTCACCTAATTCACTCAAGCAGCAGCTAGAGGAGTATCTAGGCAAACCTGGATCGAGAATGTTG
>JANNBD010000162.1:0-6934 GCA_031385105.1 Chamaesiphon sp. OTE_78_metabat_374 | reverse complement strand
GTAGATCCGGCTGCTTATGTCAAAGCTGGCTTCCTAACTAGTATCGTCACAGGTAAAATTACTAGTCCGCTGATTAATAAGATCGAATCGATCGAGCTATTAGGTACAATGTTAGGCGGTTATAACGTTCGATCGCTCATTGACTTACTCCAGTCTGATAATACCGAACTCGCCACAGCCGCCGTCAAAGCACTAAGCAAAATCGTCCTCGTTTACGACGCATTTAACGACGTGTGGGAACTCTCGCAAACAAACCCCTACGCCAAACAAGTCATCGATGCCTGGGCGAATGCTGACTGGTTCACATCTCGCCCCACCCTGCCCGAAACCATTACCGTCACCGTCTTCAAAGTCCCAGGCGAAACCACCACCGACGACTTATCCCCTGCTACTGAAGCTACCAGTCGCCCCGATATTCCCCTTCATGCCCTGGCGATGCTGGAAACTCGTCAACCTGGGAGTTTAGCCACCATTGCCGAATTGAAACAGAACGGACACCCCCTCGCCTACGTCGGCGACGTTATCGGTACGGGTTCCTCGCGCAAATCGGCGATTAATTCCGTTCTCTGGCACATCGGCGCAGATATTCCCTGCGTCCCGAATAAACGCACGGGTGGTTATATTTTGGGTAGTAAAATCGCGCCGATTTTCTTTAATACTGCCGAGGATTCGGGAAGTTTACCGATCGAGTGTGATATTACCATGCTCGAAACTGGTATGGTCATCACCATCCATCCCTACGCTGGCAAAATCACCAACGAATCTGGCGAAACCCTCTCCACCTTCAACCTCAAACCCGACACCATCCTCGATGAAGTTCGCGCTGGTGGTAGAATTCCCCTGCTCATCGGACGCACCCTCACCGACAAAACCCGCATTGCCTTGGGATTACCCCCCAGCACCATCTTTACCCGCCCCACACAACCCACAGATACAGGCAAAGGCTACACCCTCGCCCAAAAAATGGTCGGTAAAGCCTGCGGATTACCTGGCGTGCGCCCTGGGATGTCCTGCGAACCATTAATGACCACCGTAGGCTCCCAAGATACCACAGGGCCGATGACTCGCGACGAACTCAAAGAACTCGCCTGTCTCGGTTTCAGTGCTGATTTAGTGATGCAGAGCTTCTGTCACACCGCCGCCTATCCCAAACCCGTAGACATCAAAACCCACGAGGAACTACCCGACTTCTTCGCCCAACGCGGCGGCGTAGCCCTCCGCCCTGGTGACGGCATCATCCACTCCTGGCTGAATCGGATGCTCCTCCCCGATACCGTCGGCACAGGCGGCGATTCCCATACCCGCTTCCCCCTCGGCATTTCCTTCCCCGCAGGCTCCGGTTTAGTCGCCTTCGCCGCCGCTCTAGGCGCAATGCCCTTAGATATGCCCGAATCCGTCCTAGTCCGCTTCACAGGCGAACTCCAGCCTGGAGTCACCCTCCGCGATGTCGTCAATGCGATTCCCTACATCGCCATGCAAAAAGGCTTACTCACCAACGACAAACAAAACAAACTCAACGTCTTCTCTGGGCGGATTATGGAAATCGAAGGCTTACCCGATCTCAAAGTCGAACAAGCCTTTGAACTCACCGACGCAACCGCAGAACGTTCCTGTGCTGGCTCCACCATCAAACTCAGCGCAGCCACCGTCACCGAATATATCCGCTCCAACGTCGCCCTCCTCAAAAACATGGTCGCACGCGGTTATACCGATGCCCGCACCATGTTGCGCCGCGTTGCCCAGATGGAAGCTTGGCTGGCTAATCCCGTATTAATGTCCGCCGATGCCGATGCCGAATACGCGGAAATCATCGAGATCGATCTTAATACAATTACCGAACCGATCGTCGCTGCCCCCAACGACCCTGACAATATCAAACTCCTAAGCGAAGTCGCCGGAGCTAAAATCGATGAAGTCTTCGTCGGCTCCTGCATGACCAATATCGGCCACTACCGCGCCACAGCCAAAGTCCTCGACGGCGAACCCGCAGTCACCACCCAGTTGTGGATTTGTCCCCCCACCCGCATGGACGAATCCCAACTCAAAGCCGAAGGCATGTACGCGATCTTCGATGCCGCTGGCGCACGGACAGAAATGCCAGGATGCAGTCTCTGTATGGGTAATCAAGCCCGCACCGCCGATAATGCTACGGTATTCTCAACTTCCACCCGTAATTTCAATAACCGGATGGGTAAAGGTGCCCAAGTCTATCTCGGTTCGGCAGAATTAGCAGCGGTTTGTTCGCTATTAGGGCGGATTCCCACGGTACCGGAATATCTGGATTTGATGAGTAAGAAAATTAATCCGTTTGCAGGAGATCTCTATCGTTATCTGAATTTCGACCAGATTTCTGGTTTTGAAGATGAAGGGCGAACTGTCTCTGTGGATGATGTGAGAAAGCTAGCTGAAGTCTAAAACCCTCCGCACGAAAAATCCCCTCCTCTGCGAAGGCAGACGCTACGCGAACGGAGGGGTGCCCGAAGGGCGGGGTGGGTTAGATCTCGACTAAGCACTAATCGATCGATCCTGGGTACACTAAATCTGTAATTTGATTTGTTGGTGATGTCTGAAGATTTGGAAGATTCGATCAAGAATTGCGATCGATCTCAGCCGTTAGAGTTAGAGGGATCGATCGAAAGTATGCGATCGAATTCCGATCGTTCGGAGGTGGTTGGTGCAATCGAAGATCTACCTACCCCACCCTTCGGGCACCCCTCCGTTCGCGTAGCGTCTGCCTTCGCAGAGGAGGGGATTTGCAGGCGGGAGATTATGTTGTTAAGTTTCATTCTGGTTGATGAGCGATAGCCGAATCACAACTCAAGCTACAGATCTTCTCTCGTCCAATCGTCAATGATTAAATTAGGAACTTGCGAAAAATCTCGATAGTTACGAGTTAGCAAAGTAGCTTGATTTGCTAAGACGATCGAGGCAATTCGTAAATCCTGTGTACCAATTCTAATTTTTTGCTGTCGCAGTTGATGATAAATTGATTCTGCTTCGAGATCGAAATTTATTTGCTCAAATTCTTGTAAACTCTCGATCGTCAAACGCAAATTTTGGTAAGCTAAAGAAAGAGATGTTTTGCTTTTGGGATCTGATGCTTTACTAATTACACTCAACCGACCGCGTAATTGCTCTTCCGCAGTAACGATCGTGATAACTACTCGATCCTGATGCAATGACAACCGTTCGATAAGTTGTGAGTTTTCTCTTTGTAAGAGAGATAAATGGTCGGTATCTAAAATCCACATACTCACAATGATTATCTGTTCGATGCACTAAGAATTCAAACTATCCAATTCATCTCGGTAGGATTGAATCTCTTGTTGAAATTCTTCAAATTGTGGATCTGTTTTGAATATTCCCGCAGATCTCAACCATCCCCGCTCCTGCTCTCTGTTCTGGTTCATGGGCAATTCTAGCGAAACTACTTCGACTGTCTCTAGTTTCTCGATGAGATTAGTTCGCAGGCTGCTAATAGCCTGTTCTCGACTATTTTCTACAGCAGTACAATCGGGAACTTCCAATACAGAAGCAACAGTTTTCCCATCTGCTCGTTGCTGGAGCAGAATATTGACTTTGATACTATTTTGGTGAGCTTGCATGATATTTGGCTGCTCGGTTGGTGAGGATATATATCTATTGTATGGCATTATCGACAGGCGATCGAGTATCTGAGATCGTCTATGCTGATGATGCGATCGAAAGTAGCGATCGAATTACAATCATCTCGATTCTGCCTGTACCTACGGTAGGCTAACGCCAACGCAGAGACTACGCCAACGAATCCAACACTATTTTCTTAATATGGTTGTTATGCAACGGCTGATGCCAGCTCGTCTACTGATTACGATCGATGCACCTAGAAGGAAATGACCTTACGATCGCGCCAGAATTTTCCAGTCTCGCTACGAGGAGCCTCAGTCGCCAACCAAATTGCTGTATCCTCTCCTTGTTCGGGCGATTACCTCCGGTAGGCTATGCCAACGATCTGCCGATGCTCCACCCATATCAGTCCGCACCCAGCCTGGACACATAGCATTGATAGCAATATGCTTGGGTTTCAAAGACTACCCCTGTTAAGGTGAGCACCTGTACTGATTAACAATTTTGCGCCGTTCTATCGATCGCGAAAACAAGGTTACAGTACATTTGACCTCCACTAATCGTCGATTGACGGTTTGCAGAATCTTCTCTCGATCGAGAGAAGACTCTGCAAAAGGCGCAAATTCGTCGATCAATTAGTACAAACAGTCACCTTAACAGGGGTGGTTTCAAAGACTAAAATCCATCGATCGTTCAAGGCTCAAATAAGCAACTTTGAGCATCCGCCGTTTGCCACCAACCAGATAGGGTAGAAAATTCATGTATCCCTGACGCTCAGGGTAATAGTCGGAGCAGAAATACTCTTTGAGCATCTTAATACCAGAATTCCACGACTCCATTTTGTGACAGTCATCAATGCCCCAGCGAAAACACCCACCAGGAATTGCTTTGGAACGAAAAAGTTGGGTACTGTATAAAATAAATTTGCCAATGACTTCCATCACAATCTCTGAATCTGGAAAATTTTCTTGTAGAGACAATATAACCTGCTTAACTTCATATTCTGTCAAGTATAAAAATACTCCCTCTGCGACAAACAATGTGGCTTGTCCAGACTTAGGGATTCGATCGATCCAAGTTAAATCTGTGACAATGGAAGAAACAAAATGGTTTCTGTCCGATGTCCCAATTAATTGATTCCAGTATGTTTCAACAGCAGGATCGTCTACACAAAACCATTCTGCCTGGCCATTATCCATTAAAAGTGGTCGCGTAGCAAGTCCTCCACCCAGAGTAATGATGACTGCATCAGGGTGCTGTTGAAGAAATTGTTTGACAATATTATCAACGATCATTGTATGAATAACGATGCCAAATTGAATCGTCCAATCATCTATGCCAGATAAGTTTGGTGATATTTTCTGCAAAATCTCCACAGCTATTGGATCTTGAATGATGCCATCAGCTCGCTGTGTTTCCTTTGCCCGAAAATACACAGGCTTAAATAAAATCTCTGGAACGTTGGTTACTCGCATTTGCTTAACTAGAATCGCGAACTATACGGTGGTTCAATAACCCACTGGCTGACGAAAATCACCAATTACTTTGTCAATTTCTTGGGCGATCGACAGTAGCTCCATTTCTCGCCACCGTTTGCCGATAATTTGTAGCCCGATCGGTAATCCCGCCTGAGTTCGACAGATCGGAATTACTACCGCTGGATGCCCGCTCACATTAAATGGCACCAGATAAATTCCATTAGCCGTAGCATGAGGATAGGATCTTCCATCAATTTCAATCGCGCTCCAAGCCGAACGATGGGTAAACGCTGTGCTGCCACCGGACAAATCCACACATCCCAAGGCTCTAAAGCTGCATCCATTTCTGCGATAAACCTGTCGCGTTTTGTCAAAGTCTGAAAATATCCCTCTAAACTCGGATTCAACATTGTCGGTAGAAAACGACTGTAATTGCCCAGGTAATGCAGTTTTCGATCGCCCTGAGTAGCATTTCGCCACAACAATTCGGCACTACGTCGCAGATTATAGCGATCGCTTGGTTGAGCATAGCGATTCAGATAAGCTGCCATCAGTCCGTGTAGCTCAAAAATTTCTGATAGATTAAAGTTCGGGGGTAGCCATCGATCGATCTTCGCACCTACTGCTGTTAACTTTCGGGCACTCGCCACCATCGCCGATTTTATCTCCGCCGCTACAGGGACTTCTACCCACTCATCACTCCAGGCAATTTTGAGATCGGTTAAGGATTTACCAGATGGTGTGTCTAACGGGATTGGCGGAACATCAGGGCGACGCAAATCGGCACCAGCAATAATTTCAAAACAGAGCTGGAGATCGGCGATCGATCGCGCCAAACAACCCACCGTCATCATTTGGCGCAAACAAATCGGCATCCCTGGTGTTTCAGGGATCGCGCCTGCTGTGGAAATTCGTCGATCGGTTGGCTTGAGTCCATACACCCCACAAAAATGAGCTGGTTGCCGGATCGAACCTCCAAAGTCATTGCCTAAATCTAATGGGGAAAGTCCTGCCGCTACTGCTGCGGCACTCCCTCCAGAACTACCCCCCGATGTATATTCCAAATTCCACGGATTATTGACACGCGGAAACAAGGAGTTAGTATTTTGGTAGTCTCCAGCCAATTCTGCCATATTACTTTTGCCCAGAACGATCGCCCCTGCTGCTTTCAACCTCGCCACGATCGTGGCATCTTGCTGGGGAATATAGTCTTTGAGCGGGATATAACCTGCGGTGGTGCGAAGTTCTGCTGTTTCAAAGATATCTTTGACGGTAATTGGTACCCCATGCATCCTGCCCCAGTTTTCGCCGCGATCGAGGGCTAAATCGGCTGCTTTGGCTCTGTTCAGAGCATTTTCGGCATTGAGGGTACAAATGGCGTTGAGCTGGGGATTATGACGATCGATCTGCGCTAGATGTGCGGTGACAACGGCAACTGCCGATACTTGGCGATCGCGAATCATTTGAGCAAGTTGATGTGCAGGAGCAAATGTCAGATCGGTCATTAGCAAAGTCCGTTACTTCTTGATAAGGTTAATTATATTCGCTTTTAGTTAATAGTGTTAACTAATTATTCATGGGTCGTCCACTCAAAAAAAATTCCTTAACACCGCAAGACGTGATTGAAGCGGCGATCGATTGCCTCGATAAAGAGGGTGAATCGGCTCTGGGCGTGAATCGAGTCGCCAGAGAACTTGGAATCAAGCCACCTGCCATATATAAGCATTTGGATGGCAATACAGGGCTGCGTCGGGCAGTAGCTCTTGAAATTTGGCGTAAATATTTGACTGACTACCAAAGTCAAACGACTGATATCACCAAACCCCTTGACTTACTTCGCATTGGCGCAC
>JANNBD010000137.1:0-5315 GCA_031385105.1 Chamaesiphon sp. OTE_78_metabat_374 | reverse complement strand
CAGCGGATTATCGACTTGTTTGGGGAGGATTTTGTCACTGTAATCTGTCTGGATGACTACCATAGTCTCGATCGATACCAACGCAAAGAGCAAAAAGTGACGGCACTCGATCCCCGTGCGAACAACTTCGATTTGATGTATGAGCAAATCAAAGCACTTAAATCTGGTCAAGTGATCGACAAGCCAATTTACAACCACGAAACTGGCTTAATCGATCCTGCTGAGAAAATTGCACCTAACCATGTTGTCGTAATTGAAGGATTACATCCACTCTATGATGAGAGAGTACGTGGATTAATCGACTTTAGTGTCTACCTAGATATCACCGATGATGTCAAGATTGCCTGGAAAATTCAGCGAGACATGGCAGAACGCGGCCACAGCTACGATGATGTCCTCGCCGCAATTGAATCTCGCCGCCCTGACTTTGAAGCTTACATCGAGCCTCAACGTGGTCATGCTGACATTGTGATTCAAGTTCTACCAACCAAGCTGATTGATGACAAGGAAAGCAAGCTTCTGCGTGTCCGTTTGATGCAACGCGAAGGTATTCCTGATTTCGAGCCTGTCTTCCTCTTTGACGAAGGTTCGACCATTGATTGGAGACCTTGTGGCCGCAAACTGACATGTCAATTCCCTGGCATCAAAATGTTCTACGGGCCAGATACTTACTATGGGCACCCTGTATCGGTACTAGAACTTGACGGTCAATTGGATGAACTCGAAGAAGTCAACTACATTGAGAGCCACCTCAGCAATATCTCGACCAAGCATAAAGGCGAAATGACCAGTCTCTTGCTCAAACATAAAGAGTATCCAGGTTCCAACAATGGAACTGGTTTATTCCAAGTGATGGTTGGTCTGAAAATGAGAGATACCTACGAACGATTGACTACTCAAGCTAAAGTAGCTGCGAAGGTTTAATTTATAGTTGATAGGTCTGTAGGTTGGGTTGAAGAATGCTGGCGTTGGCGGTAGCGGAGCGTTTGCGTCAGCAATAGCCTGCCGTAGGCACAGCCTTTCTGTTCGCGTTGGCGATAGCCTACCGTTAGGTACAGCGTCTGCCTCAGCAGAAAGAAATAACCCAACAAACTTAACTAGCAATAGTAATAAAAAAGAGAAGGTGTTTAATACCTTCTCTTTTTTTTGTGATTAGTCAAACACGACTGTTTTATTGCCATAGACTAGCACTCGATTTTGAAGATGGTGACGGACTGCGCGTGCGAGGACAACTCGTTCGAGATCTTTGCCTTTCCTAATCAAATCATCCACCTCATCACGGTGAGTGACACGAACGACATCCTGCTCAATAATTGGCCCAGCATCGAGTTCAGATGTGATGTAGTGACCAGTTGCCCCAATAATTTTCACGCCGCGCTCATAGGCTTTGTGATAGGGATTGGCTCCGACGAATGCAGGAAGGAAGGAATGATGGATGTTAATAATGCTATGACTATGAAAGCCATCAATCATTTCTGGGCTAATAATTTGCATGTATTTAGCCAAAATTACTAAGTCAATCTGATACTCTTTTAGCAATTCTAGCTGCCGTACTTGCTGCTCTTGTTTATTATCTTTGGTAATTGGTAAATAATGATAGTCAATGCTAAATTGTTTGGCAATTGGTTCCAAGTCAGGATGATTGCTGATAATCAGGGGAATCTCTGCTGAAAACTCACCTGATTGCTGTCGCCAAATCAGATCTAATAGGCAGTGGTTCTGACGGCTGACCCAAATTGCGATTCGAGGTACTGCGTCAGAAAAATGAATTTCATAAGTGCCGTTCAAAGGTTGAGCAATCGCACCAAAAGCTGGCGCGATTAATTCGCGGGGTAAATTAAATCCTTCGATTTGCCATTCAATCCGACTCAAAAATAAGCCTGCATTAAAGTCAGTATGGTGGTCGGCATGGACAATATTACCGCCGTTGGAATAGACAAAATTGGCAATTTTGGCAACTAGTCCACGTCTGTCTGGACAAGAGAATAAAAGGGTTGCTGTTGGTTTTGTCATATTTGAGGCTGGGAATTATTGCTCATCTTCATTGTGCTTATTATTCCCTACCTTCCAGCCGCTTCCACACTACAAGCTGAGTAACTGGGATTAATGGTTTCCAACCGAGAAACCCGCCAATATTTTGAGTACGTTGAATCGCAATCCGAGTTAGTTCACCGCCGACTTGTTGCTGCCACTGCAATAGCTGCAATTCACTTTCTACCGTTACAGCATTAGCGACCAATCTACCACCCGATCGCAATGCCGTCCAGCAGGTCGCTAATAATTCTGGAGCCGTAACTCCACCGCCGATAAAAATTGCGTCGGGAGTCGGTAAGTTTGCCAGGGCTGTGGGTGCTTTGCCCTGAACGAGCTGAAGGTGTGGCGTGCCTAAAGCCGCCATATTGTCTGCAATAAATTGTAACCGATGGGAGTGCTGCTCGATCGCGATCGCCTGACATCGTGGATGACTTCTCAACCACTCGATCCCGATTGAACCACAGCCTGCACCTACATCCCACAATAATTCTCCTGGCATCGGGGCGAGGGCGGCGAGGGTAATCGCCCTTACTTCTCGCTTTGTCAGTTGTCCATCATGATGGTAGGCACTGTCAGGCAGTCCTGGTAGGCGATTTAAGGGGGTTGTAGTTCGATCAATACGGCATTCAACGGCAATGATATTTAGAGCGGCTAGATCCGATTTAGACCACGATCTGGCAACATCTGAAATTAATCGTTCTCGCGCCCCGCCCAAATGTTCTAGTACGGTAATTTGGCTATCCCCATACCCGCGCTGTGTGAGCAAATCTGCCACAAGTTGGGGTGTATCTGCACCTGCGCTCAAGATTAATAGCTGGGAAGTAGGGGCAAGTATCCCTGATAGGAAATCTGGCGAACGTCCACACAGACTCAAGGTTTCTACTGCTGTTAATGACCAGCCTAGTTTGGCACAAGCAAGGCTAAAGGTAGATGGCGCGGGGATAATCGTCATTTCCTCGATCAAAACATACCGCAGCAAAGTCACTCCAATCCCATACCAGAGCGGATCGCCGCTAGCGATGATACAGACTGGGCTACCACGATATTTGAGAATCGCGGCAATGGATGATTCGATTGGTGACTCCCACACCATCTGCGGTTGGGGAGAATCTAGCATGTCCAAATGCCGCTGACCACCGATAATTAGGGTAGCTCGATCGATCAGTCCCCGTGCAACTGGACTAAGTTCGGCAAGTCCCGATTCACCAATCCCAATCACTGACAACCATTTGGTGGATGGTGGATGGTGGATAGTGGTTGGTGGTTGGTGAATCACAACTGTCTATTAATTGAGTGGGGAGGAAGTAACTATTTCCTATTAGTTGAATATAGATTAGATAGCTTGGAAATTGATGCTGCTTCTGTCATAAATGCCAAGTTTTCGATTACCTGATTATCCCGCATCCAGGTAGAATCTTTAGGCGTAAACATCGAGAAAGAATCGATTAGTAATCCCTGATTTCCCCAGTTTACTAGCTCCTGACCGATACATTGCAGATTGGCTCGATCGCAGTAAGTTTCAAACAGTTTAGCCGTCATACTTGCTGCCCGCCAATGAGTTGGCTCTAGCAGCAGTGGATCGACTATGCCCGCTCTTAGCTCGGTGGGAATTTGCGCGATTGCTGCAAAATCCGCTTGATAAGCACCTAAATTTGAATGATGGATAAACCCTACTCCATTTGGCTTGAGCTTAGTGGCAAGTTGAGCCAAATAAGTTTCCATCACATCGGATTCGGCATGGACTAATGAATCAAAACTAAATACAAAATCAATCGAATTGTCAGGAATCATTGCTAATGATTTACCATCATTAACGTGATAACTAATATTTTTTTCAGCGGCAAATCTTTGTTGACAAGCCTTAATACATTTTTCGGATAGATCGACAACAATTAACTGCTCACAATACTTGCGGAGATAATCTGTCCAGCGACCAAATCCAGGCGCGATTTCGAGAATTGTACCTGTGGAAATCAAGCCATGAATACGCGGCAGGATCGAGCCAACCCACTGAGCTTCGGCACTACCCCAAAATAATGACCACTCATCACCCTGTTGTTCCCATGCGTAGCTGCCGTCCCAGGTTTGCTGGTTTTCTTCGATCGTAGGCATGGATGAAAATTTACTTAGCTGAAGTGACGATCGAATTCTAGCACGGCAGCAATTTTATCGATAATCCTCAGCTCAAGTAGCAAACACGCCCAAATGAGGATTATCGATTTGTGACTAACCTCGATCTAGTTATTCCGGCGGGATAAAACAAGCTGGGCAAGTTGCAAGACTGAATACAAAGCGGTAGCTACATAGGTCAGTGCCGCAGCATCCAAGACCTTTTTCGCGCCTCTATTTTCTTCACCTTGCAGAATCCCCAAGTCATTAATTATTCTGAGTGCGCGATTGGAGGCATCAAACTCGACTGGTAAAGTCACGAGATGAAATAATACGGCACCTGAAAATAGGATAATCCCTGCATTGATAAACAGATCGCTAATCGAACCCATCGAGCTGAATCCAAACCCCAACATGATTAAAATCGGGCCGATATTGGAACCAAATCCCACCGCCGGAACTAACGCTGCTCTGATATTCATTGGTTTATATCCTTTGACATCTTGCAGGACATGCCCGCATTCGTGAGCAGCAACGGCAGCAGCAGCTAAGGATGTTGAACCATAGACTACTTCAGACAATCTGACTGCTTTAGCACTGGGATCGTAATGATCAGTCAATTCACCAGCAACTGGCTCCACAGAGACATGATTGATACCCATTTCTTGCAAGATTTTTTCCGCAACTTCTGCGCCAGTCATACCCATACTAGAGCCAATCTGAGCATACTTTTGATAAGTACTTTTGACTCTAAACTGTGCCCACATCATCAGAGCCATTCCAGGCAATAGAAAAAGCAAATAAAACATCTAAATTCCTCACCTAGTTTAATTAACTTATATTGACTTACGGCGATGCTAATCCGACTGTGATATTTTAACATTCTTGTAGTCGATCGAGATTTTTCATGACTTAATTCAGCCGATCGATAAGAGGTAGAAATCGGGATAAATATTTGAGACTAACTGGCTCAGATCTACTCCCAGACATAAAATCCGTAGATTTACTTAGATTGATTCGAGATCGGGTGGGAATACTAGTCCTATCCACTGAATTTGAAATTTAACGCTGGAGCGACATCTGCTCGAAATGTTGAATTTTGGGAGTCTTGAGCTTGATACTTAATTCGTCAATGAGAGCAAAGAGTTCGGGGAATTCAGTCCGATCGATCT